>JALYSS010000101.1 GCA_030854685.1 Pseudomonadota bacterium
CGCAACGCGCGCTTCCTGCGGCGTTACGTTGATCAGGATCTCGTGCGTCATCGGATGCTCAGGATCGGCGCGATTCGCAACACCGGAAGGAGGAAGTGCCGCTTATAGCACGGGCACGCCGACCCGCGCGAGGAGCGCCGCCGTCTCGTACAGCGGCAGTCCGACGACGCCGGTGTAGCTTCCCTCGATCCGCGAGATGAATGCGGCCGCGCGGCCCTGCACGCCGTACGCGCCGGCCTTGCCGAGCGGCTCGCCGGTCGCGACGTAGCGCTCGATTTCCGCCGCACCGAGCCGTCGCAGTGTGACTCTGGAGACCGACACTTCCACGTCGGTCCGCTCGCGATGGCGCAACGCGACAGCCGTCAGCACCTGGTGCGTGCGCCCGGACAGCCGCTTGATCATCCGCATCGCGTCATCGGCATCGCGCGGCTTGCCGAACACTTCGCCGTCGAGCACCACTTCGGTGTCGGCGCCGAGCACGGGGCGCTCGGCCAGCTTCCGATTCTGCATCCGCTGCCAGCCCACCTGCGCCTTCGTGCGCGCCATCCGTTCGACGTAATGCGGCGGTGGTTCGCTATCGAGCGTTTCCTCGACGACGTCGCGGTCGCGGCCGACGGCTTCGCGCAAGAGCAACGCCTCGAACTCGATGTCCAGTTGTCGCAGCAGCTGCTGCCGCCGCGGACTCTTCGACGCGAGATAAAGCACGGGAGCGCTCATCGAGCGACTTCCAAACTTGCCGTTGTTGCAGCTGCGCTGCCCCCTGTGGGGGGGCACCAGCGTCCTGGCCTTGCGTCGCTCATCGAACCTCCCAAGCTCAGTCGCGATGATACGGGTGGCCGGCGAGGAGGCTCACCGCGCGATAGATTTGCTCGGCCAGCACGACGCGCACGAGACCGTGGGGAAGCGTCATCGCGGACAGTGCGACGAGCGTCGCCGCGTGCGACTTGATGTCAGCATGGAGGCCATCGGCGCTACCGATGACGAATGCGATGTCGAGGCGGGCCTCCCGCCAGCCGCGAAGTTGTGCCGCGAAATGGCGGGTCGACCAGGAAGCGCCGTGCTCGTCGAGTGCAATGACGCGGAAACCGGTGCAGGCAGCGGCAATCCGCGACGCTTCCGCGGCCAGCGCCTGCGCAGCGGTCCTGCCGCGCTCGCGCGGCTCGGGTTTCAGCTCGACGAATTCAAGCGGCCACTCGCGGGGAATTCGCTTCGCATATTCGCCGAACCCCGCGACGACCCACCCGGGCATCCGGTGTCCAAGCGCGACGATGCGCAGTTTCACTGGCGACGGCGACGCTGCGGTGCGCTAGCGCCGCCCCGGATCAGGAGAACATGTCATGCGGCCGACGCCGCGCGAGGCCGCCGGAGCAGCGCTTGCGGCGCCCACAACTCTTCGAGGTTGTAATACGTGCGCACCGCGGGTTGCATCACGTGAACGATGATATCGGCGGCGTCGACGAGGATCCATTCGCCGACTTGCTCGCCCTCGACGCCGAGGATCGTCGCTCCGGCCTCCTTGAGCTTGTCGCGGACGTGATTCGCGAGCGCCCTCACCTGCCGATTGGAATCGGCGGAGGCGATGACCATCGTATCGTAGAGGCTGGTTCGCGCGCGGACATCGAGGACCTGGATATCGCGGGCCTTGATGTCCTCGAGCGCCGCGACGGCGATCTGTTGCAGCTTGTCAATACGCATGCGGCGACGAGTGGGTGTAGAGTCCGTTCGATTCAATATAGGCCAAAACGGCGGCGGGGAGCAAACCGGCAATTTCGACCGATTTCGTGTTGTCGAGCAGCCGCGCCGCGCGTATCGCCGTCGACGAAATCGGCTGCGCAGTGACCGGTTGAAGATAGATGGAGCCGCTGGCTCGTGCGCGCAAGGCCCGCGGATCGTCTATGCGTCGCGCATGCCATTCCGTCGCCAGCGCGTCGGGAAGGTTCGCGTCGATTGCGACGCCGGGACGCGGCACGACAATCAGATGAGCGAGTTCGAAGAGGTCTTTCCAGCGATGCCATGAAGGCAGTCCGTGGAACGCGTCGGCACCCACCAGCAGTGCCAACGGTTTGCGCGGCATTTCCGCACGAAGCTCGGCGAGCGTGTCCACGGTGTAACTCTTGCCGCCGCGCGCAATTTCCCGCGTATCGACGACAAGTCCAGGAAATTCGCGCACCGCGAGTTCCAGCATCGCGACCCGGTCGCGCGCGGACGCATCCGGCGCCGGCCGGTGTGGCGGATCACGCGCTGGCACGAGCCGGACCTCGGGCAGCGCCAAGGCGGTCCGAACGTCGTCGGCGAGCCGCAGATGGCCATAGTGAACGGGATCGAACGTGCCACCGAGAATGGCGAGTGGCGCCGTCGCGCTGGCGCGGGACACCTCCCTTTGCCGGACGGATGCCTGGTTCAAGTCGCGCGCGTGTCGCCGACGACGAGGCTTTCGGCGTGGTCGATCTGCGCCTCGATCGTGCGCAGCGTTTCATCGTTGATCGCGCCGCTGTCGCGCAGCTTGTGGAGCTCGGTACGCTCGGCATTGATCGCGGCGAGCCGCAACCGATGCTCGCTGAAGACGCGTGCTTCCGCATCCACGGCGCGCGGGCCCTCCGCCATCTCGCGCGCGATCCGCGTCTCGTAGTCGGCGATGAGTCGCCTGGTGAACGCGAGGTCGTCCGCCCGGTGCAGCGAGGGGATTGCCGTGCGCAACGTGTCGGCAGCGGCACGCGTCATCGCAATTCGGGCTTGGCGCTCTTCGCGGCTGGCGTATCCATCACGCGGGAGGTGCAGCACGCGGATGATCAGCGGCAGCGTAAGGCCGTTGACGCAAAGCGTCAGGATGATCGTGGCGCCGGCGAGGAACAGGATGAGGTCACGGCCGGGGAAGGGTTCGCCGCTGGCGCTGACGTACGGAATCGACAGCGCCGCCGCCAGCGTGATCGAGCCGCGAATGCCGGCCCAACCGACCAGAAAAACGGCACGCGGATCCCGCCTGCCTTCGCGTTCTCGGATGCGCTTCGACAGCCAAATCGGCAGATACGTGCCGGGATAGACCCATACGAAGCGCACGATTGTGATCGTGACGAATAACACGGCGGCGTATCGGAGCAATGTCTGCCATGAGTACGTCGGCATGCCGACCATGACGTGCTCGAGCTGGAGTCCGAGCAGCAGGAACGCGAGTCCGTTGAACACGTACAGCAACAGCGACCAGACTTCCCAGGAATGGCGGCGCGTCGCGAGCGACAGGTGACGCGAATCGTGCATGCCGGCGTAAAGGCCGCTCGCGACGATCGCGAGCACGCCGGACACTTGCAGCCGCTCGGCCACGAGGTACGCCGCGTATGGCGTGAGGAGCGAAATGATCGTCTGGATCTTCGGGTCGTCGACGCAGAAGCGCACCAGGCGCACGCGGATGGCGCCGATGACGAACGCGACCACGAGTCCGGTCAGTGCACCGCCTCCTGCGAGCAACGCGAGCTGGCCGGTCGCGTCGACCCAGGAGAAGGTGCCGGTCGCGACGGCGGCGACGGCGAACTTGAACGCGACGAGACCCGACGCATCGTTGATGAGGCTTTCGCCATTGACGATATGCGCGACGCGCTCCGGCAACGGTAGTTGCTGCGTGACCGATGCAGTTGCGACGGCATCGGTCGGCGAAACGATCGCGCCGAGTGCGAACGCGGCGGCGAGCGGCAGCGACGGAATGAGCGCGTGCATCAGGTATCCGACGGCCACGACGGTAGCCGCCACGAGCCCGAATGCGAGCAAGAGAATCGGCCGCAGGAAATCGAAAAGCTCGCGCTTGGGAAAGAGCCATCCGTCGCTGAAGAGCAGTGGCGGCACGAACAGCAGAAAGAACACCTGCGGATCGAGTTCGACGCGCGCGAGTCCCGGCACGTACGACAGCCCGGCACCGCCCGCGACGAGGATGATGGGCAGCGGAATCGGCAGCCACTTCGCCAGTGCGCCCATCGCCGCCACCGCGAGGCAGAACGCGAGCGCGAGTTCGACGGTTGCCATCAGCTGCGCGAGTGAGCGATGAGTCGATGTCGCGCAAGACGTACTAAAACCGTGACGCGGGCTGCACCAGGAACGCAACTTCCTCGGCGGTCGATGCGCGCCCGAGTATTTCATTGCGATGGGGGAAGCGACCGAAGCGACGGATCACGTCCCGGTGTTTTTCGGCCCAGGTGAGCGGGTCGGTGAGACCGGTCTCGGCGGCAAGGGCGATGAAGCACGCGACGGCGCGCTCCTGCTGCGCGAGCGATTCGGCGTGCTCGAACGGCATGTAGAGGAACCAGCGCTCCTGCGGTTGAAGCAACTTGTCGAATCCCCGGTCCATGGCATCTTCCGCGGTCGCCAGCGCTCCGGGGTCGCCTGCGAACGCCTGCGGCGTACCGCGGAACGCATTGCGCGTGAACTGGTCGAGCAGAACGATGCGCGCGAGCGAACCAAGCGGTGCCGTGCACCACTCGCCGAAGGCGCCGGCGATGCCGGCTGCCAGCGCGGCATCGAAGCGTTCACGGATTTCCCGGTCGAATGCGTCGTCCTTGCGGAACCACGCGTCGCGCGTGACTCGCGTGCCGGGGTTTGACTCGGGCTCCCTGGAAACCGACTCTCCGGCTCGCGGAACGAACCAGAAATCGAGGATTTCGGAAGCGACCGGGGCTAACGGCATCTCGGAACTTATGGAATGGGACACGCCGCTTATCATACGGACTTTTGCGCGCGGTCTCTGGGCGCGCCGAAACGTCCTTCGTGCAGACATCCCGCCGCGACATTTTCCTGCTCGCCTGCTGCCAGGCGCTGCTGCTCATCAATGCGTCGGGGCTGATTTCGATGAACGGCCTCATCGGCTATTCGCTCGCACGAACCAAAGCGCTCGCGACGTTCGGTGCGACAACGTACGTGCTCGGGTCCGCACTCGCGACGATGCCGATGTCGCTCTGGATGGGCCGGGTCGGCCGGCGCACCGGGTTCATGGTCGGCGCAACGATCAATATCGTCGGCTGCAGCGTCGGCGTGTGGGCGCTGCAGATGAAGAGCTTTCCGCTGTTCTGCGTGGCGACCGCCATCATCGGCGTCTACAACGCGGTCGGACTGCAATATCGTTTTGCCGCCGCGGAAGTGGCGTCGCCCGCCGATCGCGCGAAGGCCATTTCGCTGGTGCTCGCGGGCGGCGTCGTTGGCGGTCTGATCGGCCCGCAATCGGTGCGCGTTGCACGCGGCTTTTTCGCGACGCCGTTCCAGGGCTCGTTCATGGTGCTCGCCGCGTTTGCGCTGATCGCGCTGTTCGTGCAATCGCGCGTCCGCGTGCCGGCGCCGTCACACGAGGAACGTGCCGGCAAGGGACGTCCGCTGAAGGAGATCGCGCGCCAGCCGACGTTCATCGTCGCGGTGCTCGCCGGCGCACTCGGCTATGGCCTGATGAACCTGCTGATGACCGCGACACCGCTGGCGATGGATTTCTGCGGGCATCCGTTCAGCGCGATGGCGCTCGTCATCGAATGGCACGTCGTCGCGATGTATGCGCCGGGGTTTGTGACCGGCTCGCTGATTCGTCGCTTCGGCACGCTGCCGATCATCCTCGCGGGCGTCGGCCTTGCCGGATTGGCGACGTTCGTGGCACTCGACGGCAACTCGGTGGCGCATTTCGTCGCCGCGCTCGTGCTGATCGGCACGGGCTGGAACTTCATGTACACCGGCGGAACGTCGCTGCTGACCGAGACGTATGCGTCGAATGAGAAATCGCGCGTGCAGGGCCTGAACGACTTCATCGTGTTCGCGACGATGGGCGTCTCGTCGCTCGCGTCGGGTGCGCTCGTCACGACGAGCGGATGGGAAACGATGAATCGCGCGGCGTTGCTGCCGCTCGCCGTGATCGCGATCGGTGTCGTCTGGCTGATGCGGGTGCGCCGCCAGACGACGGCCGCAGCGGTCTAGCACGCTTCCAGTAGACCGCGTCGGCATCCTTGTCGAGTGCACGCTTGAGGTGTGCCTTAAGCGCGTCGTCGACCGCGAATGAATCGCGGACGTCGTCGTTCGCGCGAACGAAGACGACCGCCCGATCGTTGTCGAGCACGAGCGACCGGACCGTCGCGGCGACGTCCCGCGCGGCGAGCCACGTTTCGGCCGCGCGATCGAGTTCGGCATCCGACGTGTCGATCAGCACGCGCCGGTTGATGGCGGCCAGGAACAGCGCCATCACGCCGAGGACGACACCGACGACGATGGCGACCGAAGCGTCGAATTCCGGATACGCGCCGAACAAGTACCCGATTCCGGCTACGAGCAGCGTCAGGACGATGCCAAAGAGCGCGACGCCGTCTTCGAGCAGCACCGCAATCACCGTCGTGTCGTGGCGGTTGTCCTTCAGGCCGGGCCAGCCGCCGATTTCCTTCCACGCGATGTGGAATGTCCACGATTCGAGCGCGAGCGCGAAGACCAGCAGCGCGATCACCAGCAGCGTGAACGGAGCGCCCGCTTCCGGTTGCAGCAGCGAATGCACGCCGTGATAGATGTTGATGCCGCAGCCGACAAAGAACACGCTGACCGCCGACACGAGCGCCCAGAAATATTTCTCCTGTCCCCGTCCGAACGGGTGCTCGCGGTCCGGTCCGCGCCGGCCGCGCACCTCGCCAACCTTGAGCAGTACCTGATTGCCGACGTCGGCCAGCGAATGGACGGTTTCAGCGAAGAGCGTGGGCGAGCCGGTGACGAACCAGCCAAATCCCTTCGAGAGCGCAATAGCGGAATTGGTCGCGATCGATACGGAGACGGAGTTCGACACGCAGGAATCCGGCGCAGAGATGTAATTCCTACGTGCGGATCTGTCCGGTGCCGAGCACGATCCATTTGCGGCTCGTGAGGCCCTCGAGGCCGACGGGACCGCGCGCGTGCAGCTTGCTGGTGGAGATGCCGATCTCGGCGCCGAGGCCGTATTGATATCCGTCGGCGAAGCGCGTCGAGGCGTTGACCATCACGGAACTCGAATCGACTTCGCGCAGGAACCGCATCGCGTTCGCGTAATCCCCGGTCACGATCGCATCGGTATGCTGCGAGCCGTAGCGCGTAATGTGCTCGATCGCGGCATCGAGCGAATCGACGACTCGGATCGCGATGATCGGCGCGAGATATTCGGCGTACCAGTCGTCCTCGAC
>JALYSS010000105.1 GCA_030854685.1 Pseudomonadota bacterium
CGCGCGGCATTCGGTCTTCGCGCGCTTTGGACGATCGTCATCGCGGCGGTGCTCGCGGGTGCCTATGCGCTTTACGAGCAGCGCCTCGTCACGCAATCGTTGCGCGGAGACGTCGCCCAACGCCTCACGGCGACCGACGCGGCGGCCGCGCAGGCACGCGCGAGAGAATCGGACCTGGCGAATGAACTGCGCGACGCGCAGGCGAAGCTCGCGCTGCTCGACGTACGCGCTGCCGAGTTCCAGTCGCAGCAGGCGGCCCTGCAGTCACTTTATCGCGACCTCGCGCCTTCGCGCGACGAGCTTGCGCTGTCGGAGGTCGAGCAAATCCTCGTGCTGGCGAGCCAGCAGCTGACGCTGGCTGGCAACGTGCAGGCGGCGCTCGCCGGTCTGCAGGTCGCCGACGGCAAGCTCGCGCGGCTCGATCGACCGCAGCTTGGACCGTTGCGCCGCGCGTTGGCGCGCGACATGGATCACCTGAAGGCCGTCCCCTATGTCGACATCGCCGGCATTTCGATCAAGCTTGATCAGATGATCGATACGATCGATACGCTATCGCTCGCGAAGGACGAGCGCGTCGCGCCACCTCCGACTTCCGAGGTACCCGCGAACGATCCGGCGTGGCTCCGGTTCCTCCACGGCGTATGGAACGACCTGCGCAGTGTGATTCGCATCGAAGTCTCGGATCGTCCCCCTGCGCCGCTGATCACGCCGCAGCAATCGTTCTTTCTCCGCGAGAACCTGCGTTTGCGGCTCCTTTCCGCGCGTCTCGCCCTGCTGTCGCGCGACCAGCCATCATTCAAGGCGGACCTGCTGGCGGCGAATGGCTGGCTCAGGCAGTACTTCGACCCGCAGAATCGACAGGTGCAATCGACGCTGACGACGCTCGCGCAGCTTTCGGCAATCGCGATGCCCGGCGAGATGCCCGATCTCGCGGCGAGCCTCGAAGCCGTGCGCACACTGAAGGCCGCGGGGGACGGCACCCCGGAGCCCGCTGCGGCGCGCGTCAGATAGGTGCCTGTGCGCGCACTGATCGCGTTCATCGTCATCGCCGCGGCGGCCGTGACGCTCGCGCTGCTGTTCCGCCTCAACACCGGTTATGTGCTGTTCGTGGCACCGCCGTACCGCGTCGAGTTGTCGCAGAACGCGTTCATCATCATCGCGCTGCTGGCGTTCATCGCGCTGTATGCGCTGATCCGTGCGGCAGTGCGGCTTGCCAAACTTCCCGAGGAGGTTCGCGAAGGACGGCGGCGGCGACAGTTCGAGCGCTTTCGCAGCAAACAGGATGCCGCCGTGGTTGCGCTCCTCGAGGGTCGGCACGGCAAGGCGCGACAATTCGCCCAGGAAGCGCTCGCGATTCCGCAATCGTCGCCCGTCGCCGCGCTGGTCGGCGCGCGTGCCGCACTGGAGACGCGCGACTGGAATGCGGCCGCCGCCATGCTCGAGCGACCCGACACTCACGCGACGAATCTCGCGGTCCCGCGCCTCATGCTCGAAGCTGAACTCGCGCTTGAACGCGGACAACCCGCGGACGCTCTCGCGCGCCTTGCGGAGCTGCGAAAAGAGGCGGGCCTGCACACCGCGGCGCAGCGACTCGAGCTGCGCGCGCTCACCGCCGCCGGGCGTCCCGCGGAAATTCCGGCGATCGTCGACCAGCTCGTCAGGCGCAAGGTCTACAACGCCAAGCAGGGGGAACTGCTGCGCGCGAGCGCGCACGCCGAAGCGCTTGCGGGCTTTGCGCACGACGCCGCAGGCCTGCGTGCCTATTGGGCGCGTGTTCCGGAAAGCGACCGGCTGCAATCGAAGGTCGCGCGAGCGGCCGCGCGGAGTTTTCTTTCGCTTGGCGGCGATCGGGAAGCGGCCGACATTCTGTCGCGCAGTCTCGAACGGTACTGGGACCCGAGTCTGTTGCTGATCTACGCGCAATGCCTCGCGCCCGACGCGACGCGCCAGCTCGAAATCGCCGAGCGCTGGCTGGTCACGCACAACCAGGACGCGACGCTCCTGTATTCGCTCGGCCGGTTGTGCGAGCGCCAGCAACTGTGGGGCAAGGCGCAGACGTATCTCGAAGCGAGCCTCGCACTCGACAATCACTGGCGGGCACACGTCGCGCTCGGTGAGCTGCTGGCGAAGCTCGGCCGGCACGACGAGGCGAATGCGCATCTCGCCGCGGCGCTGAAGCTCGCATTGGCGGAGCTTTCGCGCGACGACGCGTAATTGGGGTCGACCCCTACGACGCTTCCGTCTCGGCGGCGTACGTGAAGCTGTCGGCGAAGAACTCTTCTGGCGGCAGATGACGCAACGTCGTGAAATCGCGCTTCGCCGCGTCGATCATCGCGGGCGCGCCGCACGCGTAGACCTGATAACCGGACAGATCCTTGAAATCGTCGAGGGCCGCACGATGCACGAAGCCGGTGCGGCCGGGCCACGCATCGTCGGCTGCCGGTTCCGAAAGCACCGGGATGAACGTGAAGTTCGGATTATCATTCTGCCATTGTCCCGGAACGTGCGCCATGTAGAGGTCGCGTTTCGTGCGCGCGCCCCAGTAAAGCACGATTTCGCGCGGAATCCGGTGGTAAAGCATGTGCTCGATGATCGCCTTGATCGGTGCGAATCCAGTTCCACCCGCAACGAAGATCACGGGCTTGTCGGTGGTCTCGCGCAGATAAAACGTGCCGAGGGGCCCTTCGAAGCGCAGGATTTCGCGGCCCTTGTACGTGGCGAACAGCGGATCGGTGAACAAGCCGCCGGGCGTGTGCCGGATGTGCAGTTCGAGCAGCTCGTCGGCATGCGGCGGCGTCGCGAGTGAAAAGCTTCGCCGATGCCCGTCCTTCAGCAGGAAATCGACGTACTGGCCGGCCAGGTATTGCAGGCGCTCGTTTGCCGGCAGCTTGAGCCGGACGATCGCGACGTCCGGCGCCGCCATGTCGATCGATTCGATCCGGCACGGCAGGCGCTTGATCGCTACATCGCTCGCGCGCCGGACTTCGCGCACTTCGATCACGAGGTCCGACTTCGGTCGTGCGACGCAGAAGAGCGCGAGGCCTTTGCGCTTTTCCTCGTCGGTAAGTGTCGACGGCTGATGCACGCCGAAATCGACATCGCCTTCGAGGATCCGTCCCTTGCACGTACCGCAGGCGCCGTTGCGGCAGCCGTACGGGATCATCAGGTCGGCACGCATCGCGGCCTGCAGCACCGTTTCATCCGGCTCGCAGTCGAACGTGTGGTCGCTCGGCCGTATGCTAATCTGCAGGATCATGACGCAGCGGTTGTTGCTGGTGGGTTGCGGCGATATCGCCTTGCGAGTCGCGGATCTTTTGCGGCATCGCGTCCGACTTGTCGGCCTGACTCGCAATCGCGACGACGTGCGCAAGCTCCGCTTGCGCGGCATCGTCCCGCTCATCGGCGACCTCGACGATCGCCGCACGCTTTCGCGTCTTGGCATGGGACCGTTCGCGGTGCTGCATTGCGCGCCGCCGCCTTCCGACGGGAAGGATGATCGGCGTACGCGTAATCTGCTCGCCGCGCTTGCGAGCGCGCGGATTATACCGCGGCACTTCGTCTATCTCTCGACGTCCGGCGTCTATGGCGATTGCGCGGGCGCACGCGTGACCGAAACGCGACCGCTTCGTGCGCAGACGCCGCGCGCGCGGCGGCGCGTCGCCGCTGAACGGCGCCTGCGATCCTGGGCTGCCCGCAACGGCGTCGCGCTGTCGATCCTTCGCGTGCCGGGCATTTACGCGCCGACGCGGCTGCCGCTCGAACGACTGAAGCAGGGCACGCCCGCCCTCGTCCCCGACGAGGACGTCTATACGAATCGCATTCATGCCGATGACCTCGCGCACGCGGTCATCGGAGCGCTTTATCACGGGCGTCCCAATCGCGCGTACAACGCGAGCGACGACAGCGAGATGAAGATGGGCGCGTGGTTCGACACGGTCGCCGACGCATTTCACCTGCCGCGGCCCCCGCGCGTGAGCTTTGACGATGCCGAGCGGCGGATCGCGCCGATACTGCTGTCGTTCATGAGCGAATCGCGGCGGCTCGTCAATGCACGGATGAAGCGCGAATTGCGCGTGCGACTCCGCTACCCGACGCCACACGCCGTGCTTGCGGAAAGCGCGCCGCGCGAATTGCGCCGGCAACTCGCGCTGCCGATCGAGGATCCATTATGATGGCCGCCCGCGCACCGCAGTCGCAGGATGCGGCGCGACGCAAGCTCACGCTCGTCGAGCGGCTCGACGCGTACGAGCGGCTGATGCGGCTCGACAAGCCGATTGGCACGCTGCTCCTGCTGTGGCCGACGATGTCGGCGCTGTGGCTCGCGGCGAACGGCACGCCGCGCCGATCGCTGGTGCTGATCTTCGCCGTCGGCACGCTCGTGATGCGCTCGGCCGGCTGCGCGATGAACGACTGGGCCGATCGCGATTTCGACGCTCAGGTGGCGCGCACGGCAGAGCGACCGCTCGCCGCGGGCATCATCGCACCGTGGGAAGCGCTCGTGGTTGCCGCCGTCGGCGCATCCGTCGCATTCCTGCTCGTGCTCTTCACGAATCGCGCGACGATGCTCTGGTCGATACCTGCACTCGCGATCAGCGTCGCCTATCCGTTCTGCAAACGCTACTTCGCGATTCCGCAGGCCTTCCTCGGCGTCGCATTCTCGTTCGGCATCCCGATGGCGTATGCGGCGGTGCAAAATCACGTGCCTCCCATCGCGTGGGTGCTCCTCGTCATCAATCTGTTCTGGGTTGTCGCCTACGACACCGAATACGCAATGGTCGATCGCGCCGACGACGTGAAGATCGGCATTCGCACGTCGGCGCTGACGTTCGGGCACGCAGACGTCGCCGTGACCGGCGTGTGCTATGCCGTCTATCTCGCCGGCATGGTCTGGATCGGGCGCGTGCATGCGTTCGGCCCGATCTATTACGCGGGCCTCACGATGGCGCTCCTGACGGCGATTTACCACCTGTGGATCATTCGCGCGCGCGACCCGGCCGCATGCTTTCGGGCGTTCCTCGGCAATCACTGGCTCGGCATGAGCGTGTTTCTCGGCGTCGCGCTCGATTATGCCGTGCGGGCGGAACGCTGGCCGCGCGTGTGGTGAGGCCGGCCGCGGCACTGCGCAGGCGTCGCGGCTTGCCGCCAGTGCTCGCGCCGGACGCGAGCGTATTGATCCTCGGCAGCTTTCCGAGCGAGGCGTCGCTCGCGGCCCGGCAGTATTACGCGCATCCGCGGAATCATTTCTGGCCGATCCTCGGCGCGATATTGAACGAGCCGCTGCCGGATTTTCCGTATGCCGAGCGTCTCGCATGCGTCAAGGCGCACCGGGTGGCGATCTGGGATACGATCGTGAGTTGCGAGCGCGCCGGAAGTCTCGATGCGGCGATACGCAATGCAGAGCAGGGTGAGATCGAGCGCGTGCGGCGCGTGGCGCGCGAATTGAAAGCGGTGTGCTTCAACGGCAACACCGCTGGTCGTGCGAAAGCGGCATGGACGCACGCAGGGTATGCAACGCTCGTGTTGCCGTCGACGAGCCCGGCGTACACGCGGCCGATGAACGACAAGCTCGCCGCCTGGCGGCAGCTCGCACGCTGGCTGGAGGCGGCGTGATGGATTGATTTCCGTTTTCCGGAAGGCTTGACATGGACCTCGGACTGCGCGACCGGATCGTCGTCGTCACCGGCGCGAGCAAGGGCATCGGCTTCGCGTGCGCGCAGGCATTCGCAGGCGAAGGCGCGCGCGTCGCGCTGGTCTCTCGCAGCCGCGCGAATCTCGACGCGGCACTGGTGAAAATCAAGCATTTCGAACATCGACCGCTCGCGTTTGCGGCCAACCTGACGGATGCCGCGCAGGCGTTGTCGATGGTGGACGATGTCGAGTCCGCGCTCGGCCCGATCGATATCCTCGTCAGCTCGGCGGGTGCTGCGAAACGCTATCCGCCCGACGACCTCAGTGCGAAGGCATGGCACGACGCGATGGATGCCAAGTTCTTCAGCTACATCCATCCGCTCGACGCGGTCGTCAAGCGGATGGGTGCGCGCGGGCACGGCTGCGTCATCAACATCATCGGCGTGGGCGGCAAGATCGCCAATCCCGTCCATCTTCCCGGCGGCGCCGCGAACGCCGCGCTGATGCTCGCGACCACCGGGCTTGCAGCCGCTTACGGACCGAGGGGTGTGCGCATCAACGCAATCAATCCCGGGGGGACGCTGACCGGGCGCGTGCAGCAGGGACTCGAAGCGGAAGCGAAAATGACGGGGCTCGCCGCGGAAGAAATTCTCGAGCGACAGCAGGCGCGCATTCCGTTGCGGCGGCTCGGGACGCCGGAGGAAGTCGCGCAGGTAGTGCTGTTCCTCGCATCGTCGCAGGCGAGCTACGTGACGGGCGCGATCATTCCGATGGACGGTGGTTCCGCCGCCGTGATCTGACGCGACGCCCCGTCCCTGCACCCACATTCCCGGGATTCCTGCCCGTCGCGTCGCGCATCGATCGATTTCGCGGAGAGCTGATTCGATGGCCTATGCCGATCTGCGGGACTTCCTGACTCAACTCGAAGCGACCGGCGAGCTGAAGCGCATCCAGGCGCCGGTCGATCCCAGACTCGAGATGACCGCGCTTTGCGATCGCGCACTGCGCGCGCACGGGCCCGCATTGCTGTTCGAGCATCCGGCCGGCGCATTCAAGGGACCGAGCGGCGCGACGATTCCGGTACTCGGCAACCTGTTCGGAACGCCGGAGCGCGTCGCGAAGGCGATGGGCGCCGACCCGGCGAACTGGCAGGGATCGTTGCGCGACGTCGGGAAGCTGCTGGCGTTTCTCAAGGAGCCCGAGCCGCCGAAAAGTCTCGTCGACGCGTGGCGCAACACGCGGCCGGTGTTCATGAAAGTGCTCGACATGGCGCCGAAGGAGCGCGGCTCCGGCCCGTGCCAGGAGGTCGTGTGGGAAGGCGCCGATGTCGACCTTGCGCGCCTGCCGATCCAGACCTGCTGGCCGGGCGACGCGGGGCCGCTGATCACGTGGGGGCTGACCGTGACGCGTGGGCCGCACAAGAAACGGCAAAACCTCGGCATCTACCGGCAGCAGGTCATCGCGCGCGACAAAGTCATCATGCGCTGGCTCACCCATCGCGGCGGTGCGCTCGATTTCCGCGATCACGCGCTTGCATCTCCCGGCATGCCATTCCCGATCGCCGTGGCGCTCGGCGCTGATCCCGCGACGATTCTCGGCGCCGTCACGCCGGTGCCCGACACGCTGTCCGAATATCAGTTCGCCGGGCTGCTGCGCGGCAGTCGCACGGAAATCGTCAAGTGCCTCACGCACGGCCTGCAGGTTCCGGCGCGTGCGGAAATCGTGCTCGAGGGCTTCATTCATCCGGACGCCAGTGATTCCACCGGCTACGAGACGGCGCTCGAAGGCCCGTTTGGCGACCACACGGGGTACTACAACGAGACCGAGCGCTTTCCGGTGTTCACCATCGAGCGGATCACGCTGCGGCGTGATCCGATCTATCACTCGACGTACACCGGCAAGCCGCCCGACGAGCCGGCGATGCTCGGCGTTGCGTTGAACGAAGTGTTCGTCCCGCTATTGCAGCGCCAATATCCGGAGATCACCGACTTCTACCTGCCGCCGGAGGGATGCAGCTATCGGCTCGCCGTCGTTTCGATGAACAAGCAGTACGCGGGACACGCGAAGCGCGTGATGTTCGGCATCTGGAGCTTCCTGCGGCAGTTCATGTATACGAAGATGATCATCGTGACCGACGACGACGTGAACATCCGCGACTGGAAGGACGTGATCTGGGCGCTGACGACCCGAGTCGATCCCGCGCGCGACACGCTGATCGTGCCGAACACGCCGATCGACTATCTCGATTTCGCGTCGCCGGTCGCCGGTCTCGGCAGCAAGATCGGCATCGACGCGACGAACAAGTGGCCCGGCGAGACCGCTCGCGAATGGGGACGGCCGATCGCGATGGACGCGGCGGTCGCGGCGCGAGTCGAGGCGATCTGGAAATCGATTGAATGACGTCGATGGCCCTCACTCCAACCCTTACCCGCGCGCGGGACAGGGAGCGCGCGGCCGCGCTCGAGGGCGATTCGCGTCAGTACCGGTTGATCAGCAGCCCGACCAGAAATCCGGCGGCAGCCGCGACGCCAATCGCACCCCAGGGATTGTCGTGAACGAAGTCGTCGGTGGCGCGCGCCGCGACTTTCGCGCGGTCGAGCGTCTCGCCTTCGAGCTCCTGCAGCCGCAATTTTGCCGCGAGGAGTTTCGCCTCCACCTGCGCACGGAGGTCCTTCGCGCGTTCGCCCGTTTCGTTGCCGGCGCGTCGTAGCAACTCTTCAGCTTCGGTGAGCATCGCGGAAAAATCGTCGAGCAGCGACTCGCGCGAGAGATTCATTGTCGACTCCTTCTGATTGGAACGGTCGGTGAGCGAATGATCGCGAAACGATGCTGCGGCGCGATGCTGCGGCGCTCGCCTTGACCATTATAGCGGCGTTCAATGCTTGCGCTGAACCGGTGAAGGTGCTGTGATCCGTCTCCGTTGATGCACGAGGAGCGAGTATGCCCAACTTTCGTCTGCCCGCGCTCGATCCCGCCACGGTCGAAGAGCGGCGCGGGTCCGGGTATCCCGAACCGTTCCGGTCGCGGATGGGCGATCGCATGAAGCGCTGTCTCGGCGACGCTTGCGGCCTGACACGCCTCGGCGTCAACCTGGTAACGCTTGGCCTCGATGGTCAATCCGCATTGCGCCACTGGCACACCGAAGAGGATGAGTTCGTGTATGTGCTCGAGGGCGAAGTGGTGCTTGTCACGGACGACGGTGAACAGGTGCTGCGGATGGGCGACTGTGCAGGCTACCCGGCGGGCAGGCGCAACGGCCATCACTTCGTCAATCGCAGCGGCGCGCCCGCGTGCTATCTCGAGATCGGCAACCGCGATCCCGCCGATAGCGCGGCCTACCCGGATGACGACCTCACCTGGGTCGAAGACGCGCAGGGCGAGTACTACGCGCACAAGGACGGACGGGCGTATGAGCCGAGTCCGTCGCGATCATGATGCGCGAGGTCTTGACGTGGGCGCGTCGCAACCCCACTTAGCGACCTGAGCACGATGCCGTCGCGTGTTGACTGATCGAGTTCGTGCGGAAAATTCGTGATGATGGCAACCGGAGACCTCGATGGCTGATTACCCCGCTCCCGCGTCGACGACGTCGACCACCGAATCGCGACAACCGCCTGTCAACTCGGCGCTGCTCGTTTATGCGTTATTCGCAATCGCGGCACTCGTCGGCGTGGCGTCGCACGGATTCCCGTTGTTCGCGCCGCTGCTCGGGTTGATCGGCATCGTCGCGGTCATCATTGCCTATGTGAAGCGCGACGAGGCGGCCGGCACGTGGGTCGCGTCGCATTTCCACTGGCTGATCCGCACGTTCTGGTGGTCGCTGCTGTGGGCCATGCTGGGCGGGCTGTTCCTGATCACGCTCGGTCTCATACTCATCGGCATTCCGATTGCCTATGCGATCTGGGCCGCCGATACGATCTGGGTGATCTACCGGGTGATTCGCGGCTATCTGCTGTTCCACGAAAGCAAGCCGGTCCCCGGGATGTGATCAACCGGGGGCCACGAGCCGTAAATCCGGGTCAGAGATGTATTTCCAGATACTGCCGCCTGATACGACGCGCTACGGAACAGAAATACATCTCTGACCCGGATTTACGGCTCCGATCCCATTCAGCGCTGCAGTGCCGAATCCCAGGTGCCGCCGTTGCGGTAGACCCATTGCACGAGGAAATCGAGCGCAGCTGCAGCACGCGCCGCGTTCGGATCGTTCACGATCGCAACGACGCTGAATCGGCGTCCGGTTGGGTCGATCACATAGCCTGCGAGTGCGCGCACGCCTTCGAGCGAGCCCGTCTTCAACAGCGCCTGTCCGGCGACGTCGCCGTTCCGGAAGCGCCGCTCGACCGTTCCATCCATCGCGGCGACGGCGAGGGAACTCGCAAATTCGTCGCGAACGCCGCTCGCGTTCGCCGCGATGAGCAGGCGGTTGAGCCCGATAGCGCTGTTCCGCGCGCGTCGCGACAGTCCTGATCCGTTGTCGAGTACGAGCCCCGGCATCGCGAGCTTGCGTTGCGCGAGCCAGCGTCTGACCGCGGCGGCCGCCTTGGCCGGCGTCGCGGGCGGAAGGGACACCGTCGTTGCGAGCGTCAGGAAGATCTGGCGCGCCATCACGTTGTTCGACAGCTTGTTGACGTCGCGGACGATGTCGTAGAGCGGCGGCGATTCGAGCACGGCGAACGGTGTCGCGTCGTCCGGTACGCGCCGCTCCTTCAGTCCCCCGTTGAAACGGCCGCCCGCGGCGCGAAAATACGTTTCGAATATCGCCCGCACGTATTGCGGGTGGTCGAGCACCGCGATCCACCACTCGCGCTCGCCGCAACTCGCGGGATACGTACCGGTGAACACGATCGTCGCCCGGTCGCCACGATCCTCGATCGATGGCGCCGTGCGCGCACGCCAATCGGTGCAGTCGCCGCCGGAAAGTGCCGGCGGCGTGCCGAGCGCGACCGCGTCGAGCGGCGGTTCGGCCTGCAGCGATACGCGCTCACCGGCGGCGTCGGGTGCGAGCGTCAGCTTCAACGATTTGAAATTGACGAGCAGCGCATCCGGGCCGACGTTGTACGGCTTCCCCGGCTCGTGATCGAACGCGGCCGGATCGTAGGGCGGCAGCGCGAAGCGGCTGCGATCGAGCGAGAGGTCTCCGTCGACCGCGTCCAGTCCCTTCGCGCGCAACTGCGCGATGAACGACTGCCACCGCTCGACGGTGATCTTCGGGTCGCCGTAGCCTTTGAGGATCAGGTCCCCGTGCAACTCACCGTCGACGAGCGGACCGCCGAGGTACGCTTCCGTCTTCCACCGATAATCGGCGCCGAGCAACTCGAGTGCGGCGAACGTCGTGACGAGTTTCATCACCGACGCCGGACTGCGCGGCCGGTTCGCGTCGTAGGTAAAAAGCGGCCGCAGTTTCGTCGTGTCCTGCACGACAATGCCGACATGGTTAAGCGGAATGCCGGCATCGAGAAACGCGCGCCCGACCTCGCGCGGCAGCGTCGCATGCGCAGCGATGGCGACAAACGCCAGTACGACGCCGAGCCACCCGCGGGCAGACTTGACCTCAGCAGACATCGAGGACGTCGATCGTGCGCTCGACGAGCAGCGCGAATTCGTCATCGGTCATCGTATATGGCGGCATGAAATAGACGGTGCTGCCGATCGGGCGCAACAGCAGTTCCCGCTGCAGGGCCTCGTTCTGGAACTGTTGGGCAAAAACTTCATGTTCAGCGTCGACATCGAACGCGAGAATCATTCCGCATTGCCGGAATTTGCGCACGCGCCGATGCGCCGTCAGCGGCTCGGCCATGCGCCGCCAGCGCAATGCCGTTTCGCGATTGGCGGCAATGATCCCGTCGTCGCGAAAGATGTCGAGCACGGCCAGCGCCGCGCGGCAGGCGAGGGCGTTACCCGTGTACGAATGCGAATGCAGGAACCCGCGGCGGACGTCGTCGTCGTAGAACGCGTCGAACACGTCGTCGGTCGCGAGCACGCAGGAAAGTGGCAGGTATCCGCCGGTGATTCCCTTCGACAGGCACAGGAAATCGGGTGTGATCGCGGCCTGCTCGCACGCGAACATCGCGCCCGTGCGGCCAAACCCGGTCATGATTTCGTCGGCGATCAGATGAACCCCGTGCCGATGTGTCAGATTTCGCGCTGCGGTCAAATAGCGGGGCGCGTACATCGCCATGCCGCGCGCGCCCTGCACCAGCGGCTCGACGATCAGCGCCGCCGTGGTCGCGGCGTGATCGATCAGGAACCGTTCGAGCGCCGCCAGTGCCTCGTCGACCGCCGTTTGCGCGGCGCGTCCGTCGAGCGCACTCCGCGTCGCAGGTGACGGCAACACCGGATGACTGCGCAGAAGCGGCGCGTAGGCGTCGCGGAACAGCGCGATATCGGTCACGGACAGCGCGCCGACCGATTCGCCGTGGTAGCCGCCGGCCAGCCGCGCGTAATAGTCCTTGCCGCGCGTGCCGCGCTGCCGCCAGTAATGGAAACTCATCTTCAGCGCGATCTCGGTCGCCGATGCGCCATCCGAGCCATAGAACGTGTGCGACAGTCCCGGTGGCGCGAGGACGGAAAGACGCTCGGACAGCTCGATCACGGGGCGATGCGTGAAGCCCGCGAGCATGACGTGCTCGAGTTCGGCAAGTTGCGCGATGAGCGCGGCAGTGATCCGCGGATTCGCGTGACCGAAGAGATTCACCCACCACGAGCTGATCGCGTCGAGATAGCGGCGCCCGTCGTAATCGTAGAGCCACGAACCCGATGCGCGCGCGATCGGCACGAGCGGCGTCCGCTCGTGCAGCTTCATCTGCGTGCCCGGATGCCAGACGGCGGCACTGCTCCTTGCCGCCCATTCCGCGTTCGTGCCGGTGGATTGGCCGCCGCTCACGGGACCCCAGGCTTACGGCTGTCTCCGCTCACCGGCATCGCGCCTGCATTCGCTGCACGGCGGCGACGAGTTCGCGCGTCGTGCCCGGTTCGCGCACCGAATGTCCCGCGTCCGGAACGACGATGTATTCAGCCTCCGGCCATGCGCGCGCCAGCGCATCGGCGGACACCGGCGGGCAGATGATGTCGTAGCGCCCCTGGACGATCGTGCACGGCAGGTGACGGATGCGTGGCACGTGATCGAGGATCTGGTTCGGTGCGAGAAAGGCATCGTGCACGAAGTAATGCGCTTCGATCCGCGCGATCGCGAGTGCGCCTGCGTCTCCGTCGAGGCGACCGCCGCGTTCGGCCTTCGGCAGCAGTGTCGAGCACGCCCTTTCATAGCGGTCCCACGCCTGCGCCGCCGGCCCGTGGATGCGCGGATCGGGATCGGTAAGGTGAAGGTAATAGGGCGCGAGGACGTCGACGCGTTCCGCCGGGGAAAGGAAGTGCGTGAACTCGCGCCACGCTTCCGGGAAGATGCGCTGCATGCCGTCGATGAACCAGTCAACCTCGGGCCGCGTCGCAAGAAAAATGCCGCGCAGCACGAGACCGAGCACGCGCTCCGGATGCGCCTCCGCATAGACCAGCGCGAGCGTCGATCCCCACGAGCCGCCGAACAGCAGCCAGCGGTCGACGCCAAGATGCGTCCGCAGCCGCTCGATGTCGTCGACGAGATGCGCGGTCGTGTTGTCGGTGACCTCGGCCACGGGCGTGGAGCGACCGGCGCCGCGCTGGTCGTACAGCACGATGCGCCAGCAGGACGAATCGTAGAAACGACGGTGATGGGGCAGGCTGCCGCCACCGGGCCCGCCGTGAATGAAGAGCAGCGGGACACCGTTCGGATTCCCGCATTCCTCCCAATACATCGTATGCCGTCCGTCCAGCGCGAGCATGCCGCTCGCACGCGGCGCGCACTCAGGATAGAGCGACGGGGATTCAGGTGGCGGGAATCGGATATCGGGTATCAGGGATCGGGTATCAGGGATCAGGTTTCAGCCCTCGGCGAGTCGCTCGACGAACACTCGTATGATCGCATTTCCCGATGACGCCGACGTACGATCCGGCTCAGATCCCTGATACCCGATCCCTGAAATGCACGCCCTCCTTGCGGTCAACGAATGCCTGCCAATCGACGCCTGGCGTGCACTGCTGATCGGCCGCGCCTGGGTTCCGTCCGTAAATGGCCCCACGCTTGTTCGCGTCGATGGCGACGACCTGTACGACCTGTCGGGTATTGCGCCGACGGCGAGCGAACTGCTGAACCGGCCGGACGTCGCGCGCGAGATTCGCAGCGTCGACGCATTGCCGCGCGTGGGATCGCTGTCCGATGCGCTTCGTAATTCGACGGGCGAAGCCCGCGATCGGTCGCTGCCGTGGCTCCTGGCACCCTGCGATCTGCAGGCGATCAAGGCGTCCGGCGTCACGTTCGTCGCGAGCATGCTCGAGCGTGTCATCGAGGAGCAGGCGCGCGGCGACCCGGCGAAAGCCAACTCGGTTCGACAGAAGATCGCGGGTGTCGTCGGCGACAACCTTCGCGGCGTGCGCCCGGGATCGCCGGAGGCTGCACGTGTCAAGGACGTGCTTCTCGCCGAAGGACTTTGGTCCCAGTACCTGGAAGTTGGCATCGGCCCCGATGCGGAAATCTTCACCAAGGTGCAGCCGATGTCATCGGTGGGCACTGGCGCCGACATCGGCATTCACCGACAGTCGACGTGGAATAATCCCGAGCCCGAAATCGTGCTGGCGGTCAACTCACGCGGTGAGACGGTGGGTGCGGCACTCGGCAACGACGTGAACCTGCGCGATTTCGAGGGACGCAGCGCGCTGCTGCTCGGTAAGGCGAAGGACAACAATGCTTCGTGTTCGATCGGTCCCTTCATCCGGCTGTTCGATGACGCATTCACGATCGACACCATCCGCTGTGCCGACATTGGATTGACGGTCGAAGGTCCCGACGGTTTCGTGCTGAATGGATCGAGTTCCATCAGTGAAATCAGTCGCGACCCGCTCGACCTCGTGAGCCAGGCGATCGGCCGCGACCATCAGTATCCCGATGGCATGATGCTGTTCCTCGGGACGATGTTCGCGCCGACGCAGGATCGCAACGTACCGGGGCTCGGCTTCACGCACGAGGTCGGCGACGTCGTGACAATCGCCACGCCCTCGCTCGGCGCGCTGGTGAATCGCGTCAACTATGCGGATGCCGTCGAACCGTGGACGTTCGGGGCCGGCGCACTGATGCGCAATCTGGCGGCTCGCGGGCTGCTTGGTTAAGCCACCTAACGTACGTGGCCGCTGCGCGCTTCGCTACCCTCGCTTCAAGCGGCGAGCCGCCGCCCCTTGAACGCGACGACGCGCTGCCGTTGCTCGCCGAGTCCCTGGATGCCGAGCGTCACCACATCGCCGGCGTGCAGCCACTGCTGAGGCTTCCGGCCCATGCCGACGCCCGGAGGCGTGCCCGTGGTGATGAGGTCACCCGGCAGCAAGGTCATATAGCGTGACACATCGGCGACGAGCTGCGCGACGGTGAAGATCATCGTCCGCGTGTTGCCCGTCTGCTTGCGCTCGCCGTTGACGTCGAGCCACATATCGAGACTCTGCGGATCCTTGAGTTCGTCGCTGGTGACGAGCCACGGTCCGACGGGCCCGAACGTGTCGCAGCCTTTGCCCTTGCTCCACTGCGTGGCGCTGCGCTTCATCTGGAACTCGCGTTCCGACACGTCGTTGACGATGCAATAGCCGGCGACGTAGCGAAGCGCGTCCTTCGCCGCGACGTGGCGCGCCGTGCGTCCGATGACGACGCCGAGCTCGACTTCCCAGTCGGCTTGCGTCGATTCCAGTGGCAGCATGATGTTGTCGTTGGCGCCGACGATGCACGTCTGCGACTTGAAAAAGACGACGGGATTTTCAGGAATCGGCGAGCCTGTTTCCTTCGCGTGGTCGATGTAGTTCAATCCGATCGCGACGAATTTTGGTGGCGTCGCGATGCAGGGCCCGAGGCGCGGACGACCCTTGACGGCGGGCAGCCGGCGCGTATCGATCTTGCGCAAGCCCGATAGCGCGACCGGTGCGAGCGCCGCGGCGTCGATGTCGTCGACCTTGCGCGACAGGTCCCGCAAAATGCCATCCGCGTCGATCAGGCCGGGCTTCTCGCGGCCCGGCGGGCCATAACGTACGAGCTTCATGAATTCACTCCTCCTTTTGATGGTTCAGATTGTCATGCCGCCGTCACAGGAATAAACGTTTCCCGTGACGAACGCGGCCTCGTCGGATGCGAGGAACACGACCAGCGGGGCGATTTCCTCCGGTTTCGCGAGTCGCCCCATTGGTTGGCGTGCGACGAACATCTTCCGCGCCTCGACCGGATCAGGAAACGCGTCGATGCGCTCGGCGAGCGACGGCGTGTCGACGGTGCCCGGCGCGATCGCATTGCAGCGAATGCCTTTTTGCACATAGTCGGCCGCGACCGACTTGGTAAGCCCGATCACCGCGGCCTTCGAGGCGCCGTAGACGAACCGATTGGGGAGCCCTTTGATCGAGCCCGCGATCGACGCCATGTTGATGATGCTCGCCGCTCGACCGCTCGTTTCGAAATGCCCAAGCATCTTCGGCAGCGCGGCGCGGATCGCGATGTACATCGCGCGGACGTTGAGATTGAAGCTCGCCTCCCAGTCCTTCGGCGCGCAATCGAGGATCGAGCCGTGATGGACGCGGCCCGCGCAGTTGAACAGGATCTGGAGCGGCGGCAGTTCGCCGAGAATGCGGGCGACCGCGGAATCGTCCAGTACGTCGAGTGCGCGCGGAGTGAGATTCGCGATGCCCTGCATCCGCTCGAGCAACGCGCCATTCACGTCGGTCGCGATGACCTGGGCGCCTTCGCGTGCCATCGCAAGGGCGCTCGCGTGACCGATACCCTGGCCCGCAGCCGTGATAAAGGCAGTCTTGCCAGCGAGTCGTCCGTTCATGGTCGCGCGCGAAACGGCAAATTCTACGCCATGGGTGTTGTGGGCCCCCACGCTCGCGGCTGCGCCGCTGCGCTGCCCCCGGAGGGGGAGCATTCGCGCCTTGGGACGGCCCGGCGGCGCTTACGCGTACGCGGCGCCGGATCCTTGCATGAACGTATCGACCAAGAACGCGAACGCGATGCGCCACGCGGCCTCAGCCGCCGGCGCGTGATAGCTCTCGCGATCGAAGGTGGCGAACGCATGCGGCGCATCGGGCAGCACCGCGAGCGTGTATCGCTTGTTCGCGTCCGACAGCGCCTTCGCGACGCGCGCGTGCTCGTCGCTCGCGATCGAGGCGTCGCGCGCGCCATAAATCATCAGTTGCGGCGCCGATAATTCGGGTACGCGATCGAGCAGCGGCTTGCGCTTGCCGTGCGCCACGGCCGGGGCGATGCCGCCGCCATAGAACGACACCGACGCGGCGAGCCGCTCGCCGTGCACGGCATTGGTGAGGAACGCG
>JALYSS010000131.1 GCA_030854685.1 Pseudomonadota bacterium
GTAATAATCGGCGCATGTTTCGCGCCGATTATTACAGCTCTGACCCCAATTACCGTCGCGCCGGCTTGCGTGTCGCCTCGTTCATCAGCACGCGCGCCGCATCGATTACTTCCGACGCGGTAACCCCGAGAGGTCCGACGCCACGCGCGACCAGCGCGTCGGCTGCCGCGCCGTGCAGGCAAACGCCGATGCGCAGCGCGAGGCCCGCGTCGATCCCCTGCGCGAGCAGCGCGCCCAGCAGGCCCGCGAGTACGTCGCCTGTACCCGCCGTCGCAAGTGCCGGGTTCCCGCTGCCATTGATGTCGAACGTTCCATCCGGCCGCACGACAATGCTGCCGGCGCCTTTGAGAACGACGTGTGCGCGCAACGTGGCCGCCAGCTGCATCGCGGCGCCGACGCGATCGGCCTGGACATCGGCGGTTGCGCATTTCAGAAGCCGCGCGGCCTCCGCAGGATGCGGCGTCGCCAGCGTGGGCGCGTGGCGTCGTGCGATGGCGTCATGGAGGATCGCGTCTGCCGCGATCGCGTTGAGAGCATCCGCATCGACGACCAGCGGTTGATCGACCGCGATCGCTTGCTCGACGAGCGCACGCGCGTGCTCGCCGCCGCCCATCCCCGGCCCCACCACCCACGCATCATGGTCGCTGCCGACGGCATTCGACTCGCGCAACATGAGCTCGGGCGAACACCAATCGACAAGCGGCGGATTGCGCGCGGCAAGGCCGACGACGACGCGCCCGGCACCAAGCCGAAGCGCCGCACGTCCGGCGAGCAGCGCCGCACCGACGAATCCTTCCGCCCCGCCGACGACGCATGCGCGCCCGAACGTGCCCTTATGGGAATTGCCGATGCGCCGCGCCAGAATGGCGGGCAACTGCCCCTGCAAGGCGCGCCATTCGAGTCGAACGCCACTGCCGTGCACGTCGGCATCGAGGCCAAGCGTGTGCACCGAAAGCTCGCCGCAGTAATCGGGGCCGTCGCATGTGAGCAGGCCCGGCTTCAATGCGATGAACGTCGCAGTCGCCGTCGCGGCAATGGTCGGCACGTGAGCGACTCCCGTTCCGGCCTCGAGACCGCTCGGAACGTCGAGCGCGAGGATGGACGCGCAGCAGGCGTTCGCCCATTCGACCCACTGCGAATACGGTGCGGCAAGCGGCCGTGAAAGCCCGACACCGAAGAGACCGTCGACGATCAGCGCCGGAGCTGCCTGCGGCGGCGCGCAAAGAAAGACCACATCGCTGCCTTCGAGCGCGGCGCGCGCGTTGGCCGCGTCACCAGGCGGGTAGGATCGAGCCGTGCCGACGACAACCACGGGGAGACCTCGTTGCCGGAGTTGACGGGCGCAGACGAAGGCGTCGCCGCCGTTGTTGCCCGGTCCGGCCAGCACGACGACCGGTCCGGCGCGGCCCGCGAGCATCGCCGACGCAACATCGGCGGCCGCAGCCCCGGCCCGCTCCATCAACGGCTCGCGCGTATGCCGGCGCTCTACGTCGCGTAACGCCGCGATCGGAAGCAGCGGCAGAAGGGCGGTCGCGTCGAGGTCTTGACGCATTGGCATCCGGGAACGGCACCACGCAGAACCGGTGTAGCGATGGGGCCTGCGCGCATCGTTCGTTGAATTCGGCCCGGAAAGTGTAATCCAGACCGGCATTCTTGGACTTTCCGCCCTTGCGCCCGTAGAATCCTGCCGCTGTCCGCCGCCGGGTACTGCCCGGGGGCCCGGCCCGTATCTTTTCAAGGAGTGACCTGCATGCGTACTTTCAAACTTCCGCTCGCACTCACGCTGTTGGCGCTCGTCGCCGCACCGGTACTTGCACAGGAAACCGGAACGCTCAAAAAAATCAAGGACAGCGGCACGATCACCATCGGCTTTCGCGACGCATCGATCCCGTTTTCCTACCTGAATGACCAGCAGCAACCGATCGGCTATGCGATGGACATTTGCTACAGGATCGTCGATGCGGTGAAGGCCAAGCTCGGCATGCCGAACATCAAGGTGACGTTGAATCCGGTGACCTCGTCGACTCGGATACCGCTGATGGCGAACGGCACGATCGACCTAGAGTGCGGCTCGACGACCAATAATGCGGAGCGCAAGAAGCAGGTCGACTTCGGCATGACGTATTTCGTGATCAAGTATCGCTACGTGACGAAGAAAGGGGCGAACATGGATACGATCGCCGACCTCAAGGGGCAGACCGTCGTCTCGACGGCGGGCACGACCGACATCAAGGCGCTGAACGAGCTCAACACCTCGCAAAACATGGGGATGAGCATTCTCTCGGCGAATGATCACCCGGCCGCGTTCCTGATGGTCGAAACGGGCCGCGCCAAGGCATTCCTGATGGACGACATCCTGCTTTACGGCCTGGTCGCGAATTCGAAGAACCCCGCCGATTTTCATGTGTCGTCGGCGAGCCTCGGCGTCGAGCCGTACAGCCTGATGCTGCGCAGGGACGATCCGGAGTTCAAGAAGGTCGTCGACGACGCGATGACGAAGCTGTACAAGAGCGGCGACATCGAGAAGATCTACGACAAATGGTTCCTGAGCCCAATCCCCCCCAAGGGCATCAACCTCAATTTCCCGATCAGCGATTCGCTGAAGAAGGTATTCGCCAATCCGACCGATTCGGCCGACCCGAACGACTATAAATAGGCTCGGATTGACAGGTGCGGTGACAGACGGGGGGCTGCGGCCTCCCGTTTGTCATCGACGTCGTCGGCAGGCGCGTGCGAATGTGAGGCGATAGCGTGCACTACCACTGGAACTGGAAGATCTTCTGGGATCTCACGCCCGAAGGGTCGGGCACTTACCTGCACACGCTGCTGGTCGGGTTGATGTGGACACTCGCGACCGCGCTGTCGGCGTGGATCATCGCGCTTGTGCTGGGCTCGTTCCTCGGCGTCATTCGCACAACACCGCGCAAATGGGCCGCCGCATTCGGCAATGCTTACGTCGAGCTGTTCCGCAACATCCCGCTGCTCGTCCAGATGTTCCTGTGGTTCTTCGTGCTGCCCGAGTTTCTGCCACGCGCGCTGGGCGACGCCGTCAAGCAGATGCCGCCGCCGTGGGCGTCCTTCGTTCCCGCGGTGTTGTGTCTCGGCTTCTTCACTGCTGCGCGCGTAGCCGAGCAGGTGCGCGCCGGAATCCAGGCATTGCCGCGCGGACAGCAGTTGGCTGGCACGGCGCTTGGGTTGAGGCTGCCGCAAACGTACCGCTACGTGCTTCTGCCGATGGCGTTTCGCGTCATCCTGCCCCCGCTCACGTCCGAATTCCTGAACATCATCAAGAACTCCTCGGTGGCGCTGACGATCGGCGTCGTCGAGCTGACGGCGGCGGCGCGGGCGATGCAGGAGTTCAGCTTTCAGGTGTTCGAGGCGTTCACTGCGGCGACGCTGATTTATGTCGTCGTCAATATCGGCGTGGTGATCGGGATGCGCCAGGTCGAGCGGCGTGTCTCGGTGCCCGGATTCATCGGCCCGATCCTGAAGACCGGCGCCCATTGATCGCGGCATAGGCGCATCCCCATGCTCGGACAGTTCGACTTCGGCGTAATCCTGCGCAATCTGCCCTACCTGATGAAGGTGGGGATGACGTTCACGCTGACGCTGACCGCGCTGGTGGTCGTGGGCGGCGTCGTGTTCGGGACGTTGCTTGCGTTGATGCGCCTTTCGAGCATCAAGCCGCTGTCAGTCGTCGCTACCGCCTACATCAACCTGATGCGGTCGGTGCCGCTCGTGCTGGTCATCTTCTGGTTCTATTTCCTCGTTCCGTACATCGGCGCATGGATCGTCGGCGCCGACCAGCCGGTCAAGGTCGGCGCGTTCCTGTCGTCGGTGATCACGTTCACGATGTTCGAGGCCGCGTACTACGCCGAGATCATGCGCGCCGGCATCCAGTCGATCGCGCGCGGACAGGTCTGGGCCGGCTATGCGCTCGGCCTCAATTACTGGCAGACGATGGGCAGGATCGTGCTTCCGCAGGCATTCCGCAACATGCTGCCGATCCTGCTGACCCAGACGATCGTGATGTTCCAGGACACTTCGCTTGTCTACGTGCTGTCGATCACCGATTTCCTGGGCGCAGCGTCGAAGATCGCCGAACGCGACGGACGTCTCGTCGAAATGTATCTGTTCGCAGCACTCGTGTACTTCATCATTTGCATCGCCGGGTCGTACCTGGTGAGGCGCCTGCAGCGCAGGGTCGCGATCGTCAACTGACGTCCGAAGTCCGGGCACCTGCACCATCGTCAACCAATTGCCAATCAGGACAACTGCGCGATGCCGATGATCGAAATCCGCGATATCTCCAAGTGGTACGGCAGCTTCCAGGTGCTGACCGACTGCACGACGAACGTCGAAAAGGGCGAGGTCATCGTCGTCTGCGGACCTTCCGGCTCCGGCAAGTCGACGCTGATCAAGGCGGTCAATGCGCTCGAGCCGATCCAGAAGGGCGACATTTTTGTCGACGGCATCAAGGTCAACGACCCGAAGACGAACCTGCCGAAGCTCCGTGCGCGCGTCGGCATGGTGTTTCAGCATTTCGAATTGTTCCCGCATCTGAAAGTGCTCGAGAACCTGTCGCTCGCGCAGGTGAAGGTCCTCGGCCGCAAGCAGGACGAAGCCGACGCGCGCGGACTCAAGTACCTCGAGCGCGTCGGATTGAGCGACCACAAGGACAAGTTCCCCGGCCAGCTCTCCGGCGGCCAGCAGCAGCGTGTCGCGATCGCGCGCGCGCTGTCGATGGACCCGATCTGCATGCTGTTCGACGAGCCAACGTCAGCGCTCGATCCTGAAATGATCAACGAGGTGCTCGACGTCATGGTGCAGCTCGCGAAGGACGGCATGACCATGATGGTCGTCACGCACGAGATGGGCTTCGCGAACAAGGTCGCCAATCGGGTGATCTTCATGGACTCGGGCAGGATCGTCGAGGACGCGCCGAAGGCGGACTTTTTCGGCAAGCCGCGGTCGGAGCGCGCGCAGCAATTTCTCGCGAAAATCCTGCATCACTAGATGCAGCCGGCACTTCTGCCGGATGATGGGTGGCGACATCACGGTCGAGAGCGAGCACGGAAACGGCTCGACGTTCACCATCCGGTTACCGGCTGAAGCCGGAACCGTGCGCGCGTTGGCGCACGCAGAAGCGCCGATATGAAAATCCTGTACGTCAAGGACAACGACGACAATGACTCCATGAAAACACCACATGCTTGACATATTGATGCATCATGGATATTCTTTGACATATGCGAACGACAATACGACTTTCTGACGAGCTGCTGCGCAAGGCCAGGAAGAAGGCGGTCGAGCAGGGACGAACGTTGACTTCGCTTGTCGAAGAGGGCCTCAAGATCGTGCTTGCCGAGGCGAAGCCGGCGCGACGAACACGAGTTCGGTTGCCGGTGTCCGTTTCATCGGGTGGTACGTTGCCCGGAGTTGATCTCAACCGTTCGAGTGATCTCGAGGACCGAATGGGAACGCCGTGATCCTTGCGGATGTAAATGTTCTCGTTCACGCCTTTCGACCCGATTCCAGCGACCACGCTCTTTGCCGTAACTGGTTACAAGGCGTCGTCAACGGAGACTCGCGTTATGGTGTCTCCACGCAGGTGCTGAGCGGCGTTATTCGCGTAACGACCCACCCCAGGGTCTTTTCGCAGCCAAGCAAAGTTGCCGAAGCCATCGCGTTCTGTGAAGTATTGATGGCGCAACCTCATTGTGTCGTCATCCAACCTGGATCCCAGCACTGGTCGATTTTTTCCCGTCTGTGCAAAGAGGCAGACGCTCGTGGGAATCTGGTGCCCGACGCCTGGTACGCGGCGCTTGCCGTGGAATCCGGCTGCGAATGGATCACGTTGGACCGAGACTACACTCGATTTTCCGAACTCAGATGGCGCCTTCCGTCGTGACGAGGAAGACAGCGTTGCTCGCGTCGTAGGGGCCGCGACCGATCTCGATGAACTTATGCCAGAAATCAAGCACATCCTATCGGGATCGATCAAGCACTGCAGCGGCAAACAGACGGACGCGGCGGCCGCGATATGAGAATCCTGCACGTCGAGGACAACGACGACAACATCGACGTGCTGCATAACCGGCTGAAGCGCGCCGGATTCACCGTGATGATCGCCAGGGACGACCAGGAGGCGGTCTCGGTGACGAGGGCAATCGTGACACTCGGGTCCGCATCGCGTTGGTTAGCGGCCCGTCGCTTCGTGAAACGCTATAATTTCGCGTGCCCGAAGTTCTCGTTTTGCGCGGCCGTTCCGCGCTATCGCCGTTCCGAGTAGCGAAACTTCTGGCCGCGCTCGCGGCCGTTCGACCGCGGCACGCCATCACGCACGTGGCCGCGCGATTCTGGCATTTCGTCGAGATCGCACGCCCGCTCGTCGACGCCGAACGCGAAACCCTCGACCGGCTGCTCGCCTACGGACCGGTCGATCCGGGCGACGGCGGTGCGAGCGACGTCGACCTGCTCGTCATTCCGCGTTTCGGGACCATTTCTCCCTGGTCGTCGAAAGCGACCGATATTGCGCGTAACTGCGCGCTCGACGTCGTCACGCGCGTCGAGCGCGGCGTCGCATTCGACATCGTCGTCGGCGGACGCGGAAATCTTCGCGAGGACGAACGCGCCGCGCTCCTGCCGCTGATCCACGATCGGATGACCGAAACGGTCGTCGGCGACATCGGCGATGCGCGCAGGCTGTTCACGCACTTCCCGCCTCGGCCGCTGGCGACGATCCCGCTTCAGGCAAAGGGCCGCCGGGCGCTGGAAGAAGCGGATGCGACGCTCGGGCTAGCACTCGCACCCGACGAAATCGATTACCTGGTCGACGCGTTCACGCGCCTTGGACGCGATCCGACCGACGTCGAGTTGACGATGTTCGCGCAGGCGAATTCGGAGCATTGCCGGCACAAGATCTTCAACGCGTCGTGGCGGATCGACGGCGAGCGGCAAGCGCACAGCCTGTTCGCGATGATTCGCGCGACGCACGCCGCACATCCGCAGGGGACGCTGGTCGCGTATGCCGACAACTCTTCCGTGATCGAAGGCGGAATCGCCGACCGGTTTTATCCCGATCACGAAGGTCGCTACGCCGCGCATCGCGAAACGACTCACGTGTTGATGAAAGTTGAAACGCACAATCACCCGACGGCCATTGCGCCGTTCGCCGGCGCTGCGACGGGTGCCGGCGGTGAGATTCGCGACGAGGGCGCGACCGGCACCGGCGCCAGGCCGAAGGCAGGCCTCGTCGGCTACGCGACGTCGCATCTGCGGATTCCGGCGCTGCCGCAGCCGTGGGAAGCGCGCTCCGCCGAGTACGGCAAGCCCGATCGCATCGCGTCCGCGCTGGCGATCATGCTGGACGGACCGATCGGCGCCGCATCGTTCAACAACGAGTTCGGACGACCGAACCTGGCCGGCTATTTCCGCACGTTCGAAATGTGCGTCGACAGCGAAATGCGCGGCTACCACAAGCCGATCATGATCGCGGGCGGCGTGGGCAACATCGCCGCGGCGGATACGCACAAGAAGGCGCTTGCGGCCGGCGCGTTGCTGGTTCAGCTCGGCGGGCCCGGCATGCTGATCGGCCTGGGCGGCGGCGCGGCGTCGTCGATGGCGACCGGCATCAATGCGGCGGATCTCGATTTCGACTCGGTACAGCGCGGGAATGCCGAGATGGAGCGGCGCGCGCAGGAAGTGATCGATCGCTGCTGGCAGTTGCAGGACGGCAATCCGGTCCTGTCGATCCACGACGTCGGTGCGGGCGGATTGTCCAACGCCTTGCCCGAGTTGATTCACGGCGGTGGCGCAGGGGGGGCGATCGAGTTGCGCGCAATTCCCTCCGAGGAATCGGGCATGACACCGCGCGAAATCTGGTGCAACGAGGCGCAGGAGCGTTACGTGCTTGCCATCGCGCTGGCCGATCTCGGCCGGTTTCGCGCCATGTGCGAACGCGAACGCTGCCCGTTCGCCGTCGTGGGACGCGTCAACGACAGCGGGGTGCTGATCGTCGACGACAGCCATTTTCACGACGCGCCGGTCGATGTGCCGCTCGACGTGATCCTCGGCAAGCCGCCGCGGATGACGCGCGACGTCGCGCGCACCGCGCGCACGTTGCCGCCGCTCGATCTCTCCGGCATCACGGTGAAGGACGCCGCGTACCGCGTGCTGCAGTTTCCCGCCGTCGCGGACAAGACGTTCCTCGTCACGATCGGCGACCGTACCGTCGGCGGGTTGTGCGCGCGCGATCCGATGGTCGGTCCCCGGCAGGTGCCGGTCGCCGACGTCGCCGTGACGCTGCGCGATTTCACCGGGTTCGCGGGCGAGGCGATGGCGATGGGCGAGCGAACGCCGCTCGCGCTGCTCGACGCGCCCGCCGCGGGACGGATGGCGGTGGGCGAAGCCGTCACGAATATCGCGGCGGCCGGCGTGCATGACCTGTCCGATGTCAAGCTCTCGGCGAACTGGATGGCCGCGGCCGGTCAACCTGGCGAGGATGCGGCGCTGTACGACACGGTGCGCGCCGTCGCGCTGGAGTTCTGCGTAGCACTCGGCGTGTCGATTCCCGTCGGCAAGGATTCCTTGTCGATGCGCACGACGTGGCGGGACGGCGACGTCGACAAGGCGGTCGCTGCACCCGTATCGCTCATCGTGTCGGCGTTCGCATCGATCAACGATGCGCGCACTTGCCTGACGCCGCTGCTGCGGCTCGATGCCGGCGAGACGTCGCTGGTGCATCTCGACCTCGGGGATGGTCGCCGCCGGCTTGGCGCATCCGTGCTGGCACAGGTCCATGATCAGCTCGGAAACGAAGCGCCCGACGTCGATCCGGAGCGTCTGCGCGCATTCTTCGCACTCGTGCAAGCGCTGCGCGCGGAACGCCGACTGCTCGCCTACCACGACGTGAGCGATGGCGGTTTGTTCGCGACGCTCGCTGAAATGGCGTTCGCGGCGCGCTGCGCTCTCGATATTTCATTGCCCGGCGCGCCGGACGATGCGCTTGCGACGCTCTTCGCCGAGGAGCTGGGCGCCGTCGTGCAGGTTCGCCAGTGCGAACTCGACGCTGTCCGCGTGCAGGCGCGCGAAGCCGGCATTGCGGTGACGGTCATCGCCACGCCAATGCCGGGCAACCGGGTGACGGTGCGCTGCGGTGGATCGATGGTGCTCGACGAATCCCGCGTCGACCTGCACCGCGCGTGGTCGGCGACGACGCACGCGATGCAGCGCCTGCGCGACAATCCGCGCACTGCGGACGAGGAATACGCGCGACTGCTGGATGACGAGCCGGGGCTCGTGCCGAAGCTGACGTTCGATGTGCACGACGATCCTGCAGCGCCCTTCATCGCCACCGGCGCACGCCCGCGCGTCGCGGTGCTGCGCGAGCAGGGTGTGAACGGCCATGTCGAGATGGCGGCGGTGCTCACCCGTGCCGGATTCGACGCTTTCGACGTGCACATGACGGACCTCGCCGCGGGCCGTCACGCGCTGAAGGATTTTGTCGGCATCGTCGCCGGCGGCGGCTTTTCGTATGGCGACGTGCTCGGCGCGGGTGAAGGCTGGGCCAAGTCGATCCTGTTCAATGCGCGCTTGCGCGATGCGTTCGCCGGCTACTTCGTGCGCGGCGATAGCTTCGCCCTCGGCGCGTGCAACGGCTGCCAGATGATGAGTAGCCTGCGCGAAATCATTCCGGGCACCGCGCATTGGCCGCGTTTCATTCGCAACGCTTCGGAGCAGTTCGAGGCGCGGTACGTGATGCTCGAAGTGCTTCCGTCACCGTCGCCGTTTTTTCACGACATGGCCGGGAGCCACATTCCGGTCGCGGTCGCGCACGGCGAAGGCTGCGCGGAATTCCGCGATGCAGCGCACCTCGCCGCGGCACAACCGTATGTCGCGCTGCGGTTCATCGATGATCGCGGCCAGCCAACGGAGGTTTATCCATACAATCCGAGCGGTTCGCCGCAGGGGATCACGGGCCTGACGACCGCCGATGGCCGCTTCACGATCCTGATGCCGCATCCGGAGCGGGTCTTTCGCACCGTGCAGATGTCCTGGCATCCCGAGGAGTGGGGCGAATTGTCGCCGTGGTACCGGATGTTCGCGAATGCGCGGCGCTTCATCGGTTGATGCGCCCGGTCGCGCAACGAAGCTCCGTGTCTCGGGCCCGCACTTCGCTGTCTTGCGGTGGTGACCAGTAATGACTATGATGTGACTATGAGCACGGTTCGTATTGCGGACTTGAAGAGCCGTTTGAGCGAGCACCTTCGCAGCGTGCGGAACGGTCGTTCACTGACGATCCTCGACCGCGATACGCCGATTGCGCGTATCGTCCCGTGGAGGCAGGACAACGCCTTTTTGCGGTTGCGCCTACCGCGTCCCGGAGCGCCGAAGCTTGCGCAGATTCCTCGTCCGTCGCCCCTGCGGCTTCGAGGCGATATCGTCGACCTCCTGATGGAAGAGCGGCAAGGCGATCGGTGATCGCCTACGTCGATTCCTCCGTATTGCTGCGCGTGGTGCTGGGCCAGTCCAATGCGCTTGCCCAATGGCAGCGTATCGCCAGCGGCATCGCGTCGGCGCTCGTCGAAGTCGAATCTCTTCGCACGCTGGATCGCGTACGCCTTGCCGAGGGCTACTCCGACGAAATCGTCGCGGAACGAAGGGAAGCGGTATACCGATTGCTGGAATCGATGGAGATCGCCGAGATTACGTACTCGGTGCTCGCGCGTGCGGCGCAACCCCTTCCGACCGCGCTGGGAACGCTCGACGCCATTCATCTCGCTACTGCGCTGTTGTGGAAAGAGCAAACAGGAAAGGACGTCACGATGGCGACGCACGATACGGCGCTCGCGGTCGCCTCGAGGGCCACGGGATTGCGCGTGATCGGCGCATAGCCGGGGAAAGCCAGATATGTCCTTGACCGTCTATTCGATCAACGATGTCACCCCGGTCGTTGATCCGACTGCGTACGTCCATCCGTCGGCGGTCCTGATCGGCGACGTCATTGTCGGTGCCGGTTGCTACATCGGCCCGTGCGCATCGCTGCGTGGCGATTTCGGGCGCATCGAAGTGCGCGCGGGCGCGAACCTGCAGGATTCGTGCGTTGCACACGGCTTTCCGGGCATCGACACCATCGTCGCGGAAGAGGGACACATCGGGCACGGCGCGATCCTCCACGGCTGCGTGGTCGAGCGCAATGTGCTGATCGGCATGAACGCAGTGATCAACGACAACGCCGTCATCGGCGAATCATCGATCGTCGCGTCAATGGCGTTCGTCAAGGCGAAGATGATCGTGCCGCCGCGCATGCTCGTCGCGGGCATGCCGGCGCGTGTCGTACGCGAGCTGACGGAGACCGAACTCGCGTGGAAAATCGAGGGTACGCAAAGCTACCGGGTACTGACGCGTCGCAGCCTCGAAACCATGCGGGCCACCGTACCGCTCGCCGCCGTCGAGCCCGACCGCAAGCGCATCGAACTACCGGAGCTGTTATCGCTGTCGGAGGTCAAGTCGCGGCAGGCGAAATAGTGCCGCTCTCGCGCGCGTCAGACGCTCTCGTGCACGTCAAAATCCGGCGGCCTGTCCGTCGCGCCGCGGGTCCGACGCGGCGATGTAACCGACGTCGGCTTTGAGAATCACCTGGCCCGCACCGAAGTCCATGTACGAGTCGGGAACCGATTCGAGCGCATGGCCAAGCGCGATCAGTCCCGCGCGCAATGCGGGAGGCGCGCTCGCCTCGAGATCGATCGTGTGGCCGGCGTTCACTCTGAAGCGCGGTGCGTCGAGCGCCGCCTGGGGATTCATGCCGTAGTCGTTCATGCGCACGACGGTTTGCACATGCGCGGGCGGTTGGATCGACCCGCCCATCACGCCGAACGTAGCGAGCGGCGCACCGTCGCGCGTCATGAAGCCGGGAATGATGGTGTGGAACGGTCGCTTGCCGCCGCCGACCTCGTTCGGATGATCGTGCTCGAGCGAGAATCCCGTGCCCCGGTTCTGCAGGCTGATGCCGGTGTCGGGCACGACGACGCCGGAGCCGAAACCCATGTAATTGGACTGGATCAGCGAGACCATCATGCCGTTCTGGTCGGCTGCGCAAACGTACACGGTGCCGCCGCGAGGAGGCGCGCCGGGACCGAAGTCCTGCGCGCGATTGGGATCGATCAGCGACGCGCGTTCGCGCAGGTAATTGCGATCGAGCAATGACGCCGGCCGGATCGTCATCGACGATATGTCCGCCACGTAACGGTGCACATCGGCGAACGCAAGCTTCATCGCCTCGATCTGCAAATGCTGGCTTGCGACCGAATCGGGCGGCAGCGCGGCGAGGTCGAATGATTCCAGCATGCCAAGCGTCATCAGTGCGGCAATGCCTTGGCCGTTCGGCGGAATCTCGTGCACCGAGGCGCCACGATAGTCGACGGCAATCGGCGTTGCCCAATCCAGCGTGTGGCGCTCGAAGTCGGTGCGCGTATGAACGCTCCCGCACGCTTTGGCATGCGCGACCATCGCCTCGGCGAGCGCGCCGCGATAAAACGCTTCGCCGGACGTCGCGGCGATCGTCGATAGTGTCTTCGCCATGGCGGTCGATCGAAACCGCTCGCCGGGCCTGGGCGCACGACCCGCGATCAGGAAGTGATCCTGCCAGCCGAGCCCCTGCGGCATCAGGGGCGTGGCGAGCCGCCACTTGTCCGCGACGACGGGTGATACAGGATAACCGTCACGCGCGTATCGAATCGCGGGCTCGAACAGGTCGCCGAACGCCAACTTGCCGTAGCGCTTCGATAAGGCGACCCAACCGGCCACGGCGCCGGGAATCGTCACCGTGTCCCAACCTCGCTCCGGCATCTGGCGGTGCGCGGCGAAATGCGCGCGGTTCCACGCGGCGGGCGCGCGTCCCGAGGCGTTCAGGCCGACGAGACCGTTGCCGTCCCACAGGATCGCAAACAGGTCCGAGCCGATGCCGTTGCTGCACGGTTCGACGACCGTCAGCGTGATCGCGGTCGCGAGCGCCGCATCGATGGCGCTGCCGCCGCGTGCGAGCATCGCGACGCCCGCCTGCGTAGCCAGCGGTTGCGATGTCGCGACGACGTTCGCCGCGCAGATCGGCTGCCGGCGCGATGGGTAGGGGAGGGACCAGTCCATCGAAAGGGGTGGGGTCAGAGCGGCGATATTCGACGGAAAGATGACGTCGAATATTACCGCTCTGACCGCATTACGGCGGAATCGCCGGTCAGACGCCGTTCTTCGCGCGGAGATCCTTGAAGTACTTGTCGAGCCACTGCGCCTGCAGCCGTTGCTGCAATTGCGGCTTCACTTCCTCGTAGCTGGGGACCTTGGCGTCGCGGATGTCATCGACTTCGATCACGTGCCATCCGAACTGCGTCTGCACGGGCTGCGGCGTGAACTTGCCTTTCGGGGTCGCTTTCATCGCGTCTCCGAACGGCTTGACGAAGTTCGCCGGCGCGTTCCAGTCCAGGTCGCCCCCCTTGTCCTTCGATCCCGGATCTTCCGAGCGCGCCTTCGCGAGCTCGTCGAACTTCGCGCCCTTCTGCAGTTCGCTGATAATCTCCTTCGCCTGGTCCTCGGTCTTCACCAGGATGTGGCGGACCTTGTACTCCTTGTCGCCGATCTGCGACTTGATCGTGTCGTATTCCTTCCTGAGATCGGCTTCGGGAATCGGATTCTTCTTGACCCAGTCCGCGACGTAAGCGCGGACGAGGACCGTCTGCGACGCCAGGTCCATTTGCGTCTTCACGTCGGTATTCTTGTCGAGGCCCTGCTTCTTCGCTTCTCGTGCGAGAAGCTCGCGCGTGTTGAGTTCTTCCTTCACGGCATTGCGGACCTCGGGCGTGTCCTTGCCGCCCTGCGCCAGGCGCTCCTTCAGCAGGACGTCGTATTGGCCCTGCGTATAGAGCGTCTTCTCGGCCGATGCGGCGGCCTTTGGTGCCGCCTTGGCGGGCGCGGCGGCTTGCGCGAACGCACCACCCGAGCAAAGCGCGGCCATGACCGCAACAGCAAGCATACGTTTCATTGCTTCATCCTTTCGTCAGTACGAATTTCGTCGGGCGCACGCGCCTCGATTGCGAGCGCATGCACCGGGTAAGGGATAAGGTCGCCGACGCGTTCGAGGACTGCCCGATGGCGGGCGAGGCGCGTCAGCCCGAGAAAGTGCTCGGACACGATCGTTACGGAAAAGTGCCCGGCACCCGAGGCCGCGCCGGCGTGCCCCACGTGCTGGGCGCTGTCGTCGCGAATCTCGAGTGCCGTCGGAGACAGCGTTGCGAGCCGCGATTCCAGCGTGGTCCTGACATCGCTCACGGCGACGGCTCGATCACGTGGCGCGCGAGAAACAGGCCCTGGACCAGCGCGAACACGACGAACAGGCCGATGCCGCCCCAGACCTTGAAGTTGACCCATGTGTCGGTCGGAAAATGGAACGCGATGTACCAGTTCGCAAGCGCCATCGCGACAAAAAACCCGACCCACGCCCACGTCAGACGCGTCCAGATCGGCGCCGGCAAATCGATGTCCTTCATTACGGCCGCGAGGAAATCGCGGCGCCAGACGACTTTGCCGGCCGCGAGGATCGCGCTAAAGGCAAGATAGAGAACCGTCGGCTTCCACTTGATGAATGTCTCGTCGCGGAGAATGAGCGTCGCACCGCCGAACACGACGATGATCGCAAGCGAGAGCCAATGCACCGCCGAGACGTGTCCCCGCCAATGAAACCAGGCGATCTGGACCACCGACCCCGCGATGGCAACCGCCGTGGCAACCCAGATGCCCTGCCACTTGAAAGCGACGAAGAAAAGCAGCAGCGGAAAATAGTCCGCGAGAAGGCGCATAAACCGTCAATTATATACCCGCAAGCGATGCGATGGCCCAAGCACCCGAATTCCATTGGTCAGCCCGGGCCACGTGCCTATCGATATCGTTCTCATTGCTTCCGGGTCCGCGGGCGCGTGAACTCGCGGCGCAACCGGGGCCAGTCGAACGCGGGTCCGGGGTCCGTCTTGCGTCCCGGCGCGACGTCGCTGTGCCCCGCGATGTCGGCGATCGGGTAGCGCTTTCGCAAGGCCCGCGAAAGTCGTCCCAGCATCCTGTATTGCTTCGATGTATAGGGCAACGAGTCCGTGCCCTCGAGTTCGATTCCGATCGAAAAATCGTTGCAGCGGGAGCGGCCCTGCCACGCCGATTGGCCGGCGTGCCATGCGCGCTGGTCGCAGGGTACGAACTGCAGCAATCGACCATCGCGGCGAATCACGAAGTGCGACGAGACTCGCCGCGAGGCGATCGTCGCATAGTAGGGATGCGCGGCCGGATCGAGACGGTTCGTGAACAGTCTTTCGATGCCGTCACCGTCGAATTCTCCCGGTGGCAGTGAAATGCCGTGGACGACAATCAACGAGATCGGGGTATCGGGGGGCCTCTTGTCGCAGTTCGGTGAGGGGATTTGCGCGGCGAGCGTTGCACGCCCATCCCCGTCGATGGCCAGGCGACGCGTGCGAGGGCGCATGGAGGCGCCGGACGGGGCGGTGAGCGATTCGGGGC
>JALYSS010000138.1 GCA_030854685.1 Pseudomonadota bacterium
CAAACAAAAGCCGCCGGGAGAGGCCGGCGGCGGTCGAATTATAGCAATCGCGTATCGAAGCGATGCGGCAGCCGTGCCTGTTTTTCCCGGACTTCGACCGACTTGATCCAGATGTGGAGCAGGCCCGCCGTCAGCAGCACGGCGACGGCGTCGAGCACACGGTTGACGAAGAACGTCTCGTGCAGCTCGAACCCGCCTCGCGGAACCTGCAGCGTGTAGACGACGAATATCGTGACCGTGAGCAGCGCCGTCAGGATCCATAGCAGCGGTCGGCTGCGCGTGACGGCGGCCAGCACCAACGGAAACCCGAAGATCGTGGCGATATCGAGCTCGATCCACGTGGCGGCGCCGGCAATGATCAGACAGAGCACGATCGCGACCACCGCCACGGCATTCAGTCGGCGATCACCGTGCAGGTCCAACCAGGCGGTTACGGATTTGATGCCGACGCTCCTCCGAGCCGACATGATTCGGTCCGTCAGCGCAAATGGTAGCACCGGGGGCGGAGCAGGACTCGGGACTCCGAATCAACGGAGATGGATCCGGCGCGAGGCGGGGCAACGATCTCGGTGCGCTGCCTGCGCTATGCTTTGGCGATGTCGTTGCTGACCGTTCGCGACGCCGAGCTCGCATTCGGCCTCACCCCGCTCCTCGATCGGGCGAGCCTGTCGCTCGCGGACGACGAGCGGATCGGCCTCATCGGGCGCAACGGCACCGGCAAGTCGTCGCTGCTTCGCGTGATCGCCGATCAGCAGGCGCTGGACGATGGCGTCATCGAGCGCAGCGATCATTGCGACGCCGTTCTCGTCGAACAGGAGCCGCAACTGCCGCCTGCATCGACGCTACGCGAGAGTCTCGTGCAGCGTGGCGGGCTTGCGCACATGCAGGACGAGCGCGCGTACTGGCGCATCGAGGCGCGGCTTGGAGAGTATCTGCACCGCTTCGGTCTCGACGAGGCACAAGCACCCGAGCGCGCGTCGGGTGGCGAACGCAAGCGTGCGGCACTCGCGCTGGCCTTCGCGCTCGAACCGGACCTGCTGCTGCTCGACGAGCCCACCAATCACCTCGACATCGACGGCATTACGCTGCTCGAAAACCACGTGCGGAACGCGCGCGCCGCGATCGTCGTGACCCATGACCGCGTGTTCCTCGACAAGGTCTGCACGCGCATCGTCGAGCTCGATCGCGGCCTCTTGCGCTCGTATCCGGGCAATTTCGCCGCGTACGAAGCGAGAAAAGCAACGGAGCTCGCCGCCGAAGCGACGGCCGCACGCAAGTTCGACCAGTTCTGGCGACGGGAGGAAGTCTGGATTCGGAAGGGCGTCGAGGCGCGCCGCACGCGCGACGAAGGCCGTGTGCGCAGGCTCGACGCGTTGCGTCACGAACGAGCGCTGCGACGCGAACGAATCGGCGACGTCAGCCTCAGGCTGGATGCCGGCGAGCGTTCCGGCAGGCTGGTGGCCGAGCTCGATCACGTGGACAAGCGCTTCGGCGCGCGCGACATCGTTCGCGACCTGTCGCTGCGGATCATGCGCGGCGATCGGCTGGCGCTGCTCGGGCCGAACGGCGCCGGCAAATCGACGCTCCTGACGATCATCCTCGGCCGGCTCCCGCCGGATGCAGGGAAAGTGCGCCTCGGCACCCGCCTCGACATCGCGTATTTCGATCAGCTGCGCGCAGCACTCGACCCCGAGCGCACGCTCGTGCAGACGATCAGCCCGGGGTCGGAGTGGATCGAGACGCCGGCCGGCCGCAAGCACGTGCTCTCCTATCTCGACGATTTCCTGTTTCCGCCGCAGCGAGCGAACGCGCCCGTGAAGACGCTTTCGGGCGGCGAGCGCAACCGACTTCTGCTGGCGCGACTTTTCGCACAACCGGCGAACCTGCTCGTGCTCGACGAGCCAACGAACGATCTCGACATCGAGTCGCTCGAGCTGCTCGAAGCGACGCTGCAGGCGTACACCGGAACGCTCCTCGTCGTCAGTCACGACCGGGCATTTCTCGACAACATCGCGACGCAGACGCTCGTCGCCGAGGGCGCCGGCGTGTGGACCGAGTATGCGGGTGGCTACACGGACTGGCTCGCTCAGCGGCGCCCGGCAGCCGTCGAAAGGCGCGAAACCGTCGCGGCGGGGAAAGCGACCGCACCGCGCGCGACACCGCAACGCGTACGACTGACGTTCAACGAGCAGCGCGAGCTCGATGCGCTCCCGGCCGAGCTGGAATCGCTCGAGCGCGAGCAGCACGCATTGAGCGAGCGGATGTGCGCCACCGATTATCATAAGCAGGACGTCGAGCGGATCAAAGTCGATCGGCGCCGCGCGGAGGAGATCGAGCGTGCGCTTACCGAGCGCTTCGGGCGCTGGGGCGAGCTGGACGCGAAGGCGTCGACGGCGCAAGGGTCCAAAGCGGGATGACCGCGTATCCGCATCTCACCGCGCCGCTCGACCTCGGCTTCGCGACGCTGCCCAATCGCGTGTTGATGGGGTCGATGCACACCGGGCTCGAGGAATCCCCTAACGGCTTCGCGAAGCTCGCGACGTTCTACGCGGCGCGCGCTCGCGGTGGCGTCGGCCTGATCGTGACCGGCGGCATCGCGCCGAATTTCGCGGGACGTCTCGAGCCACGCGCGTCGCAACTGTCGTTCAGCTGGCAGGCGGCGAAGCACCGGCAGATCACCGAGGCCGTGCACGATGCCGGCGGCCGCATCGCGCTGCAGATCCTGCACGCCGGCCGTTACGCGTACCACCCGCTGGCGGTCGCGCCGTCGGCGCTGCGCTCGCCGATCACGCCGTTCAAGCCGCGTACGCTGACGCGCTGGGGCATCGAGCGCACGCTCGCCGCCTACGTGCGCTGCGCGCGCCTCGCGCAACGCGCGGGCTACGACGGCGTCGAGATCATGGGTTCGGAAGGCTACCTGATCAATCAGTTCATCGCGGGGAAGACCAACCACCGGGACGACGCATGGGGCGGCGCATTCGAGAACCGTGCCCGGTTCGCCGTGGAAACCGTTCGCCGCACGCGCGAAGCGGCCGGTCCGAAATTCATCATCATCTATCGGCTGTCGATGCTCGACCTCGTCGAGGGCGGCAGCACGTGGGACGAAGTGGTGGCGCTTGCACAGGCGATCGAGGCAGCCGGCGCAACGCTGATCAACACGGGCATCGGCTGGCACGAAGCGCGCATCCCGACGATTGCGACAATGGTTCCCCGCGCCGCGTTCACGTGGGTCACGGCGCGGTTGCGTGGCGCCGTGAACCTGCCGCTGATCACGACGAATCGCATCAACGATCCGGCCGTAGCCGACGCCATCCTCGCGCGCGGTGACGCCGACATGGTCTCGATGGCGAGGCCGGTTCTCGCCGACGCGGATTTCGTGAACAAGGCGCGCAACGGTCGCGCCGGCGAAATCAACACGTGCATCGCGTGCAATCAGGCGTGTCTCGACCACATCTTCGAGCGCCAGGTCGCGACCTGCCTCGTCAATCCGTTCGCATGCCGCGAAACCGAGATGGCGCTCACGGCTACCCACGAGCCCAGGCGCGTCGCGGTCGTCGGGGCCGGCCCGGCAGGTCTCGCCTGCGCGACGACGGCCGCCGAGCGCGGCCATCGCGTGACGCTGTTCGATGCGGCAAGCACCATCGGCGGGCAGTTCAACCTTGCCCGGCGCATTCCGGGCAAGGAAGAATTCGCGGAGACGCTGCGTTATTTCGACCATCGTCTCGCGACGCTCGGCGTCGACATCCGCCTCGACACGCTTGCGACGCCGGATGATCTGCGTCGTCACGACACGGTAATCCTTGCGACGGGCATTGTTCCACGGCAGCCCGCGATAGAAGGTCTCGCGCACCCGAGCGTCGCGAGCTACGCCGACATCGTCGAAGGTCGCCGCACCGCCGGTCAGAACGTTGCGATCATCGGCGCGGGTGGCATCGGGTTTGACGTCGCGGAATTCCTGACGCACGCGGGCGACGATGACGGGCATGCGAGCGCCGGTTCGCTGCACGATACGGCGATCGAAGCGTTCCGCGACGAGTGGGGCATCGATGTCGCCTATTCGAACCGAGGCGGCATCAAGATGGCGCAGGCGCCTGTGCCGCCGCGAAATGTCTGGCTGATGCAGCGCAGGACGACCAAGGTCGGCGAGGGCCTCGCGAAAACGACGGGCTGGATTCGCCGCACGCTATTGCGACGGCGCGGCGTGACGATGCTCGCCGGCGTCGTCTACGAGCGGATCGACGAGGCGGGCCTGCACCTCTGCGTCGAGGGCGTGCCACAGGTGCTCCCGGTCGACACGATCGTCATTTGCGCAGGCCAGGAGCCGCGCCGCGAGCTGGCGGATGCGCTCGCGCGGGCGGGCATTGCACACACGCTGATCGGGGGCGCCGACGTCGCCGTCGAGCTCGATGCGAAGCGCGCGATCGACCAGGGCACGCGCGTCGCACTCGCGTTATAGCAGCGTGAGTTACGGCGTGAACGGCAACCCGCGCGCCGACCCGGCCGGTCCGCCGCCGAGGCGTTGCCGCAGCGTCTTCCATGCGCTCTCGTCAATGCGAGCCTGCCACTCGGATGTCATGGGAAGCAGTGCTGCTTGCCGCGCACGATACGTCGACTTCGCAGCCGCGAGCGCGCCGGCACCGATCGAACGGAACACCGACGCAACGACGTCGGTCCGGTTGTTCGTGTCGTTGTTCGTTTGCGCGAAGAACGGCACGAATTCTCCGTTCGCGCTGGAAAGGCCCTGATAGTCGCCGACGAACAGACCGCCTTCGACGACCGGTGCCTGATTGAAGTCGAACGGCCCGGCGACGTGGCGTTCCGACCATGTCTCGCCGTCCTTCGACGTCGTGAGCCATAGGTCGACGAGCAGTGTCGCAGCGTCCGTCGTGTCCCTGCGCATGTCGTAGTACAGCACGCCGATCGTGCCGTCCTCACGCACCGTTACCGCCGGCAAAAGCGCCTGCACCGCCGGGACGCTGTTGACCTGCACCGGCGCGCTCCACGTGTTGCCGCCATCCGGCGAACGCGAAAACGCGATGCCATCGCGCACGCCGCCCGAAAACCGGGCGTCCTGCCAGACGGCGACGAGCATGCTGTGCGGACCGCTGGCGAATGACCCGAGATTCGCGCCGTCGCGAATCTGGCTGCCGGCATTCTGCGGATCGCGTGTGCCGACGGCGCGCACGTCCGAGACGACGCTCGGCGCACTCCAACTCACGCCGCGGTCGGTCGACTGCACGAGTGCGAGATGGTGCGCGACCCGGTTGTTGCTGCCGACGTCGAACTCGGTGAAGAAGTTGGAGAGCGTCGCACCGCCGCTGCCCGACGGCGTGATCACGATCTGGTTGTTGAGCGTCTGATTGTGCCCACCGGGATCGTAGATCGGCCGCGCGGCTTCCCATGTCGCTCCGCCGCTGGTCGTGCGCGCGAAATACGACGGACCGTGTCCGCTCTGCTCGAGACGATCCCACGTGGCGTACGCGTAGCCCGCCGCGAACGGATCCGCGGTGACCGATTCCTTGTCGTTGAACGGCGCGCTGGCGTCCTGGATCAGCGCGGTAGGAGCGCTCCACGTGCGCCCGCCGTCAGCCGACCGGCTTGCCAGAACCGAGCTCGACGAGCCGTTGGCAAAAGTAGCGCCGTTGAAAGCGATGGCGATCTGGTACGCAATGCCGTCGGGACCGATCGAAACCCAGGGATCGCTTGCGCGCGGGAAGTCGCCGCCGTTGGTCGAGTTCCCGCCGGTGCAGCGCGTAAACGCGGCCTGCGTCAGCGACCACGTCAGGCCCCCATCGAAGGAGTAACCGGTGCGAAGGCCGCGCGCGCCGCCGTCCGACCAGCGATCCTGCTGCCACACGCCGATCAAGTGCGCCGGATTCTGCGGATCGATCGCGATCTGCGGCTCGACTTCGGCGCTCGTGTAGGCCACGCCGGTCACGGGCGCCGTATCGCAGCCGGGAGAAAACGGCGAGAGTCCGGTCACGCGCACCTGCGAATCGGCGACGGCCGCACGCGTCGTGCACATCGCGACGCCAAGCAGCCCGTAGCCTTCGGGAACGTAGCCGCGCGCAATCATCGCGTCGCGCGTCGTCGCGTCCACCGTATACCGATGGTTGGAATCGGCACGATGATTCCACAGTCGATAGACGGGCGCCGTGCCCGCCGGACATGCACCGGTCGACGTGTCCGGTAACGCGATGTAGAACGCCGCCGGCGTTTCCTCGATGTAGCCGCTGAAATTCGAATCGGTCGGTATCTTCGCGAGGACCACGGCGCATTCCGTCGTCGACGCCGAGAGGAAATGCGAATCGCCGTGCGCGGGCGGTATGTAGAACCGGCAGACGGGATTCAAGCCGGCGCCCGGCGCTGACGATCCGTCGAACACGAGTCCCGTCCGCGTCCATCCTGAGATCCGACCGGAATCGAGCGCGTCGATTTCATCGGCGAGTGGCGTAATGAAGTAATGGTCGAGCGCCGCGTTGTAATACTCGACAACCGTTTCGGCGTGTAACGGCGCGCTCAAGCCGGAAGCGAGACAGGCGACGACGGCAAGGGATGAAAGGCGCATGCCCTCAGTGTACCGGCGCCGCCGGCCGGATCACGATCGCCGTCAGCGAAACGACGCTTTGCCACGTTATACGATCCAGCGTTCCCCGGTGCGGGCCGCGCCGACGGGTTCCGTGCGTCGGCCACAAGCACTGCCGGCCAGACGCCGGGTTTCGCTGGAATTACAATCAGCACATGGATCCGCTCGTCCTGACCGTCGACATGGCCGGCCTGCCCCAGGCGTGGGTGGCGCTGGAGGAAGCGATCACGTATCACGCGAAGCAGACGGTGGCATGGTCGCTCGGCGCGGTCGTCCGCGAATTCCGGGGCGGCTGGCAACGTGACGGCTCGCGGTCGCGGATTTCGACCAAGTCGATTCTCGCGATCAAGGGTAGCGCAGGCCGTCCGCTGTCGCATGCGCCCGGCCTCACCAATCCGATGCTGTTCGCGCGTGACCGCCAGGTGTGCGCGTATTGCGGCGGTCGCTACCTGTACCGCGAGCTCTCGCGCGATCACATCACTCCAGCATCGCGCGGCGGACGCGACACGTGGATGAACTCGGTGACCGCGTGCCGCAACTGCAACACGCGCAAGGGCAATCGCGCGCCCGAGCAGGCGAACATGCCGCTCCTCTACGTGCCGTACGTGCCGAACCGGCACGAGCATTTCATCCTGCGCAATCGCCGTATCCTCGCCGACCAGATGGAATACCTGCTGGCTGGCGTCCCTCGCACCAGCCGATTGCATCCGAATCCGCGCGCCGCCTGAAGCCGCGGCGTCGCGCGCACGATGGCATCCGCGCATTGGAGCTTAGAGATGCGCCTCGTGCAGCGCGTCGAGCCGCAGCAACTCGTCGACGTCATCGATGCGCAGGCGCCGGCGCGCATCACCGGTTGACGCCGGCTCCCGTTGGCGAGCGCAATGCCGATATGCTGGCATGCCCCTTGCAAGCATGTCGATGATGAAGGCGTATATTGAAGCGTTCCGCGGTCACAGTGTGAGCAGGCCTTAAGTGGGCATCGCCTTGCCGGCCCCGGCGAAACACATCCGCCTGACGTCGCACCGCCCGATCGAGGGAGGCAGCAGCGCGCCGCCGATCCGTTGGGGTGCGGGCGACCCGCTTGCGCGCGGACCGATCGTTGGCACGACGACGGAGCGCAGCCGGCGCAACGTGATCGGCACGCACAGCGGCAGCTACGGCGTCTATCGCGCGCTTGCCGTTGCCGCGAAATCGCTCACGCGCGGCCATCGCCCCGATCTCACGAACACCGCGCCGACCGATCCGATCGGTCCGTATCCGCAATGGTCGGATCCTGATCGCATCGTCTCGCTCGATCCATGGGGTGCGGTCGTCGCTGATGTCTACAAGACGTTTCTTGCGGACCGTTACGACATACGTCCGACCATGGCGGTCACCAAGGCTCATATCGATCTGCCCGAAGTGCGCGAAGCGATCGCCGCTCATCGGCTCGTCGCCGACGGGGAGCTGTTGCTGCGGAACGGCTCGACGGTCGTGACGAAAGTCGCGATCGAACCGGTCTGGTGGCTGCCCGGCGTTGCGCGCCGGTTCAACGTAAGCGAAACCGATTTGCGGCGCGCGCTGTTCGAGGAGACGGGCGGCATGTATCCCGAGCTCGTGACCCGAAGCGACCTCGAAGTCCTGCTGCCGCCGGTCGGCGGCCAGACGGTGTACGTCTTCGGCGACCCACGCGATCTCGCGAATCCCGACGTGACGCTGACGGCGCGCATGCATGACGAGTGCAACGGCTCGGATGTGTTCGGCTCCGACATCTGTACGTGCCGCCCGTATCTGACGCACGCCATCGAGGAATGCATTCGCGGCGCGCAGGCGGGCGGCGTCGGCGTGGTCATCTACTGCCGGAAGGAAGGACGCGCGCTCGGCGAGGTGACGAAGTTCCTCGTCTACAACGCGCGCAAGCGCCAGGATGGCGGCGACAGCGCGAACAACTACTTCCTGCGCACCGAATGCGTCGCGGGCGTGCAGGACATGCGCTTCCAGGAGCTGATGCCCGACGTGCTGCACTGGCTCGGCGTGAGGAAGATCCACCGCCTGGTGTCGATGAGCAACATGAAATACGATGCGATCGTCAGTTCCGGCATCGAAGTCGGAACGCGCGTCAGGATTCCCGACCGACTGGTGCCGGCGGATGCGCGCGTCGAGATCAACGCGAAGATGGCGGCGGGCTACTTCACTGACAGCGAAGTGCCGGATGTGGCCGAGCTTTGCAACACCAAAGGCCGGTCGCTGCGATGATTGCCATCCCGCCGGTGGTCACCCCCGAGTTGCTCTCGACCGGTGCCATTCGCGAGCGATGCTCCAATATCACGCGTGCCGTCGAAGCGGGTCGCTCGAAGCGCTTCCGCGTCGACCGTGGCCGCTTGCAACCGGCGGCGCGCGTCGTGGCGGAGGTGACGCGGCGGCGCTATCGCGATCTGGCGATTCCGTATCACAGTCGTTGGCGCCATTTCGACGCGGGCGGCTTCAATCGCGTGAGCGAGCTCAATCGGAATCTGGCGTGTTACAGCCCCGCGGATCGTCTCCGCGCGCATATCGACCTGACGGTCATCAGCGTGTTGCTCGACGCGGGGGCGGGCGCGAACTGGCGCTACCGCGAGCCCGGGACGATCGACGATTACGCGCGCTCCGAAGGATTGGGCGTCGCGAGTCTTCGCGCGTTCATGGGTGGCGCCTGGTCCGCATCGCCGGGAGAGCCGTTGCGCGTCGATGCGGCGGCGCTGACCGAGATCGACGCGGCTACGCTGGGACACTGGTTCCAGGCGACGGAGCGCAATTCGCTGGTCGGGCTCGAAGGCCGCGCGGCGTTGCTGCGCCGGCTGGGCGATGTGCTCGAGACGCGTCCCGACCGCTTCGGGTTGACGGCGCGGCCGTCGGCGCTCTTCGACCGGATGCTCGGCGCAGGGACGATTGCAGCACCCGCCATCCTGCGCGCGGTGCTCGACGGCTTCGGCGGCATCTGGCGCACAAGCCCTGCTGACGGCGTCGGAAACGACATGCCGGGCGATGTCTGGCGTCACGCTTACGCCGGCGGTACTGGCTTCACCGAAGGATTCGTCCCCTTCCACAAGCTTTCGCAGTGGCTCGCGTATTCGCTGTTCGAGCCGTTCGAATGGGCGGGCGTGACGATAACCGATCGCGATGCACTGACGGCGCTGCCGGAATACCGAAATGGCGGACTCCTGATGGACAGCGGCGTGCTGCGCCTCGTCGATGACGCCGATCGCGCGACGCTCTGGGACGCCGGCAGTGACATCGTCGTCGAATGGCGCGCGCTGACGGTCACGCTGCTCGACGACCTTGCGCAATGCGTGCGCGCGGAACTCGATCGACCGCAACTGCCGCTCGCGTGCATCCTCGAAGGTGGCACGTGGGCCGCGGGCCGCGAATTCGCTATGCGACTGCGCAATGGCGAACCGCCGCTCAATGTTCGCTCGGACGGGACGGTCTTCTAGCGGTGCTCGCCGAGGCGATGTTCGCGCAGGTGCATGTGCTCGATCACCCGCTGATCCAGCACAAGCTTACGCTGATGCGCCGCAAGGAAACCAGCACGACGAGCTTCCGGCGGCTCCTGAACGAAACCGGCGCGCTGATGGCGTACGAAGTGACGCGCGACATGCCGATGCACGAAGTAGAGATCGAGACGCCGCTCGAGACGATGCGATCGAAACTGATCGACGGGAAAAAACTCGTCTTCGTTCCTATCCTGCGCGCAGGCACGGGACTTCTCGACGGATTCCTCGACGTCGTGCCCGGCGCGCGCGTCGGACACATCGGCCTTTACCGCGACCCGAAGACGCTCGGCGCCGTCGAGTACTATTTCAAGTTGCCGGGCGGCATGCCGGAGCGCGACGCGATCGTGCTCGATCCGATGCTCGCGACCGGCAATTCCGCCGTTGCCGCGGTCGAGCGCCTCAAGGAAGCACGGCCGCGCTCGGTGCGCATGGTCTGCCTCGTCGCGTGTCCCGAAGGCATCCGCACGTTCCGCGAAGCGCATCCCGAAGTTCCGATCTACACGGCGGCGATCGATCGGCAACTCGACGAGCACGGCTACATCCTCCCCGGCCTGGGCGATGCGGGTGACCGGATCTTCGGCACCCAATAGCCACCCCCACGGCGCAGGGAATCGATCCACGACGTCATGGCCAATGAACTTGCCGACCTGCGGGCCGTCGTAAGGATTCGATGCGCGCATCGACCAAGGACTTTCCACCACATGAGGAGACCGCAATGCGCTGGATGCTGTTGATGCTGGGTATGATTGCCTTCGGCGCCGCTCAGGGCGCCGTTCCCGACTACGCCGGCACGTCGCCGAAGCCGGCGGCGGGCGAGGCGACGGCGGTATTTGCCGGTGGCTGCTTCTGGGGTGTCGACGCCGTTTTCAAGCACGTGAAGGGCGTGAACAACGTCGTTTCGGGCTATTCGGGCGGTAGCGCCATGACGGCCAGGTACATGCTGGTCGGTACCGGCACCACCGGCCACGCCGAGTCGGTCAAGGTGACCTACGACCCATCGAAAATCGGCTACACGGATCTGCTGAAGGTCTTTTTCTCCGTCGCCCACGATCCGACGGAATTGAACCGTCAGGGCCCGGACGTCGGATCGCAGTATCGGTCCGCGATTTTCTACGCCAATCCGGAGCAGAAGGAACTCGCCGAACGCTACATCGGGCAACTGAACGCGTCGAAAACCTTCGCGAAGCCGATCGTCACCCAGGTGGCGGCGCTCGACAAGTTCTATCCTGCCGAGGATTACCACCAGAACTACCTGGCGCTCCATCCGGAGCAACCTTACATCGTCTACAATGACCTGCCGAAGCTCGCAGAACTCAAAAAGGACTTCCCAGGCAGGTACAGGCCGTAGAATCGTCGGCAGCGGCGCGTCTGGCGCACCGTCTTTGACACGAGGGCCTATGAGTGCCGCAGGGCCGTCCCAAGGCGCGAATTCCGCCCCCTTGGGGACAGCGAAGCGGCCGTATCGGCCAATTCGGCCGCAAGCGTGGGGGGGATACACGTATGCACATCATCTGGACGATCCTGATCGGTTTCGTGGTGGGTTTGTTGGCGAAATTCGTCATGCCGGGGCGCGATCCCGGTGGTTTTTTCATCACCGCCGCCATCGGCATCATCGGGTCGCTGATCGCGACCTATGGCGGGCAGGCCATCGGCATCTATCAAGGCAACGAGTCCGCCGGCTTCTTTGGCGCGTTCATTGGCGCGATCATCCTGCTCATCCTCTACCGGCTGCTCGTGCACAAGAAGTAGCGCACGCAGTCGGCGAATAACCCGAAGGAGCGAACATGCCGCCGCTGGATCTTGGAAGCCTGCTTTCGAAATACCTGAACGTTCCCGCCGGGCAATCGGCGCCCGACGCCGAGAATCATTTCGACCAGGTAGCGCAGCAAGCGTCGCCGGATGTCATGAGCCAGGGCATCTCCGACGCGTTGCGCTCGGACCAGACGCCGTCTCTCGGCGAGATGGCAAGTCAGGCGTTTTCGAAAGCCAATCCGCAGCAGCAGGCCGGCTTGCTGAATCAGATCCTCGGCTCGTTGAACCCGGGCTCGCTCGGCTCGCTGGGCTCACTCGGTGGCGTGCTGGGAGGCCTTGTTGGCCAATTCGGCGGCGGTCAGGCGCAGGTCACGCCGGAGCAAGCGTCGCAAGTCTCGCCGCAGCAGGTGCAGGACCTCGCCAATCACGCCGAGCAGCACGCACCCGGCATCTTCGACAAGCTCGGCAGCTTCTATGCGCAGCATCCGCAGCTCGTGAAGACGCTCGGCAGCGCGGCGGTGACGGTCGCGCTCGCGAAGATCGCCAATCGCATGCGCGGTTGAACGCGGCGCCCGGCGCTCGTCCGCGAGCGCGCCCCGCGGGCGGGCGCGCGATATAAAACTGGGGGGCGATTCCAAATGGCGAATCGAACGCTGAATCTCGACGGCGTGCTGTACGGCTACGTCGTCGCGCATTCGCTGCGCGAGCATCCGGCGCAATCGGCGCTTCGCGAGGCCACAAAAGCGCATCCGCACGCCGGCATGCAGATCGGCCCGGAACAGGGCCAGTTCATGGCGCTGCTGGTGCGCCTGCTCGGCGCCCGACGCACGATCGAGATCGGCGTCTTCACCGGTTACAGCGCGCTGGCGATAGCACTTGCGCTGCCCGACGACGGATACGTGCTCGCGTGCGACGTGAGCGACGAATACACGCGCATCGGACGACCGTACTGGAACGCCGCCGGCGTCGCGCACAAGATCGACCTGCAACTCGCGCCGGCATGCACGACGCTCGACGCGCGGCTTGCCGCAGGTGAAGCCGGTCGGTTCGATTTCGCGTTCATCGATGCCGACAAGACGGCGTACGACGATTACTACGAGCGCTGTCTTCTGCTCGTTCGCGACGGCGGGCTGATCGCGATCGACAACGTGCTGTGGGGCGGCAGCGTCGCCAGCCCGGCCAAGACCGCGGACACCGCCGCGCTGCAGGCGTTGAACGACAAGCTGCATCACGACGAGCGCATCGATTTGTCGCTGCTGCCGATCGGCGACGGTCTCACGCTTGCGCGGAAGCGCGCGCAAGCCTAAAGGCGCGGATGAAGATCGCCAGCTGGAACGTCAATGGCATACGCGCGCGCGAAGCGCAACTGTGCGATTGGCTCGAGCGCGACCGGCCCGACATCGTCTGCCTGCAGGAGTTGAAGGCTGAGCCCGGCCAGATTCCCGAGCGCTGCCGGCACGCCGACTATCACGTGTACTGGCACGGGATGCGCGGCTATTCAGGGGTGTCGCTGCACGTCAGCAAGGACCTGCACGGCGACGCCCCGGCGTTCACGCATCCCGACTTCGACATGGAATCGCGGATCGTGCAGGTTGCGCTCGGCAATCTCGTGCTCGCGTCCGTGTACGTTCCGAACGGCGGCAAGGACTACGCGGCCAAGCTGCAGTTCCTCACGCAACTCGCGGCGTGGGCCGCGCGACTGCACGCCGAAGGGCGCGAAATGGTCCTGTGCGGCGATCTCAACGTCGCGCACGCGGATATCGACGTCCATCCGCGCGAGCGCAAGGCCGACGCGATCGGGCAGCGGCCCGAGGAGCGCGAGCTCTTCGACCGCCTGCTCGGCACGCATCTCGTCGACATCGGGCGTGCGCTGCAGTCCGACAACGACGCGATGTTCACGTGGTGGCCGCCGTGGCGCAACATGCGCCAGCGCAACATCGGCTGGCGCATCGATTACATCCTCGCGTCGAAGTCGATCGCCGATCGTGCCGAGCGCTGCGTCGTGCTCGCCGACGTCGGCACGAGTGATCACGCACCGGTGATGATGACAACCCGGTGAAACGGGTTCAGGGATGCGATGGATGACCGCCAGGCTTGAGTGATGAGACTATCGGTGCTCGACCAGTCGACGGCCGCGGACGGCGCGAGCCAGCATCTCGCGATCCAGGAATCGCTTGCGCTTGCGCGGTACTGCGAAGCGCTCGGCTATCATCGCTACTGGGTCTCGGAGCACCATAACAGCGACAGCATCGTCGGCACGGCGCCCGAAATCCTGATGGCCGCGATTGCCGCGACTACATCGCGCATCCGCGTGGGCAGCGCCGGGGTGATGTTGCCGCACTATTCGGCACTCAAGGTCGCCGAGCAGTTTCGCGTCCTCGAGGCGATCGCGCCCGGGCGCATCGACCTCGGTGTGGGTCGCGCGCCCGGATCCGATCGGCTCACCGCGTATGCGCTCAATCCGCACTCCAATGCCGCCGATGAATTTCCGCGTCAGGTGCGCGAGCTCTGCGCGTGGGTATCGGGAGAGCCGCTGGGCGAAGGTCACCCGTTTGCGGCGATCAAGGCGCATCCGCTCGGTCCGACGAGCCCGGAATTATGGATACTGGGCAGCTCCGATTACGGCGCGCAGCTCGCCGCGCATTTCGGGCTGCCGTATGCGTTCGCTTATTTCTTCAGCGAAGGGCGCGGCGTCGAGGAGGCGCTGTCGCTGTATCGGCGCAACTATCGTCCGAGCGCGCGGCATCCGGTCCCGCAAGCGACGATCTGCGTCTGGGCGCTCGCGGCCGACACCGAAGCCGAGGCGCGGCATCTGCTCAAGACGCGCGAGTTCTGGCGCGTCGGATTCGAGCAGGGATTGCGCAAGCCGCTCGTGACGCCGGAATTCGCCGACGCGTATCCGTACAGCGAGGCCGAGCGCGCGACGATCGAGGCGCTGCGGCGAAAAGCGATTGTCGGCACGCGCGAGACGGTTGCCACGCGCTTGCGCGAGATTGCGAGCCGTTTGGAACTCGACGAACTCGTCGTCGTGACGTGGACGCATGATCCGGCGCCACGGCATCGTTCCTACGAGTTGCTCGCCGACGCGTTCTCGCTGCCGGCCTCGCCATAACTCGACTCGCGCGCATTTGCGCTACACTCGCCGACCGAACGCGGGGATTCCTCCCCGCGTTGGACGTGCACGGATCGGGAGAAAATGATGCGGATGTCAACCTTTTGGCGCGGCGTCCTGCCCGCGCTGCTTTTCGCGTTGCCGTTCGCCGCGGCGGCGCAGGGCGAGCTCGTCGTCTACTGCACGGTGCAGGAGGAGTGGTGCCGGCCGATGGTCGCCGCCTTCGAGAAGACCACCGGAATCAAGGTGCTGATGACGCGCAAGAGCGCGGGCGAGTTCTACGCGCAGATCAAGGCCGAGGCGGCGAATCCGCGCGGTGACATCTGGTGGGGCGGGACCGGCGACCCGCACCTGCAGGCGGCCGAGGAAGGCTTGACCGAGCCGTACAAGTCGCCGCTGCTTTCGCAGCTGCAGGACTGGGCGGTACGCCAGGCCGAGGATTCGAAGTTCCGCACAGTGGGCGTCTACGCCGGCGCGCTTGGCTACACCTACAACACCGAACTGCTCAAGAAGAAGAAAATTCCCGAGCCCAAGTGCTGGGCTGACCTCATCAAGCCCGAGTTCAAGGACGAGGTGCAGGTGGCCAATCCGAACTCGTCCGGCACGTCGTACAACATGCTCGCCACGCTCGTCCAGATCATGGGCGAGGACAAGGCATTCGACTACCTGAAGGCATTGCACAAGAACGTCAACCAGTACACCAAGTCGGGCGCAGCACCCGCGCGCGCTGCCGCCACCGGCGAGACCATGGTGGGCATCGTCTTCCAGCACGATGCGCTCTACCAGATCCTGGGCGGTGCGCCGCTCAAGATCGTATCGCCGTGCGAGGGCACAGGCTACGAGATCGGCAGCATGAGCATCATCAAGGGCGCGAAGAACATGGCGAACGCGAAGAAGTGGTACGACTGGGCGCTGACACCCGAAGCCCAGTCGATCGGCCTGGAAGCCAAGGTGTCCTACCAGCTCCCGTCGAACAAGAGCGCGCCGGTGTCGCCTCTCGCCCCGAAGTTCTCGGAGATCAAGCTCATCAACTACGATTTCGCCAAGTACGGATCGTCGGCCGAGCGCACGCGGCTGCTCGCGCGGTGGGACAAGGAAGTGTCGACGCTGCCGAAGTGACCTTGGGGTCAGAGCTGTAAGTATTGCGGCGCATTCCGGTTGACTGTCGTATCGCCGTTCACGCCGCGAAGTGACCTTGGGGTCAGAGC
>JALYSS010000167.1 GCA_030854685.1 Pseudomonadota bacterium
CGGCCAACACCGGCAAGATCGGTGACGGAAAGATATTCGTTTTCGACCTGTTGCAGGTCGTGCGCATTCGTACCGGCGAGACCGGCGCGGATGCGCTCTAGAGGGAGCCCGCCATGAAAAAACTGATGATGGCGCTCGCGCTGCTCTGCGTATTCGGCGTGGCGCTTCCGCTCCCGGCGCAGGACAACGCCGTTTCGCCGCCGGCAGCCGCCGTCAAATCGCCCGATGCGAAGGCAGAAGCCCCGGTGGCGTCCGCGCCGGTCGCGGCGCCGGCACCTACCAGCCCGCAGCTCGTCGCCGCCGACAAGATCAGCAGCGGCGACACGGCGTGGATGCTCACGTCCACCGCGCTGGTCCTGATGATGACGATCCCCGGCCTCGCGCTTTTCTACGGCGGTATGGTGCGCAAGAAGAACGTGCTCGCGACGCTGATGCAAAGCTTTGCCATCACGTGTCTGGTGACGGTGCTGTGGGTGGTGATCGGCTACAGCATCGCGTTCATGCCCGGCAATTCGTTCATCGGCAGCTTCGACCGGTTCTTTGTGAACGGCATGCTGTTCCAGAACGAGGCCGGCAAGCTGACGGTGTCGCACCTCGCGCTGACGATTCCGGAATCGGTCTACATGATGTTCCAGATGACGTTCGCGATCATCACGCCGGCGCTGATCACCGGAGCATTCGCGGATCGGATGAAGTTCTCGGCGATGCTCTGGTTCATGGGGCTCTGGTCGGTGCTGATCTATTCGCCGATCGCGCACATGATGTGGGAGCCGTCCGGCTATTGGGCTACGGCCGGCGTGCTCGACTTCGCCGGCGGTACCGTCGTGCACATCAACGCCGGTATCGCGGGACTCGTCTGCGCACTCGTCCTCGGCAAGCGGCTCGGCTATGGCAAGGAAGCGATGGCGCCGCACAACCTGACGCTGACGCTGATCGGTGCGTCGCTGCTGTGGGTGGGCTGGTTCGGCTTCAACGCAGGCTCCGCCGTGGCCTCGAATGGCCGCGCGGGCATGGCGATGTTCGTGACGCAGTTCGCGACGGCGGCCGCCGCGCTGGCCTGGATGTTCACCGAGTGGCTAGTGAAGCGCAGTCCGTCGGTGCTGGGCATCGCGTCGGGCGCCGTCGCGGGGCTCGTCGCGATCACGCCCGCGTCGGGTTTCGTCGGCGCATTCGGCGCACTCGTCATCGGCATCGCGGCAGGCGTCGGCTGCTTCTTCGCGGCGACGACGGTCAAGGGCTGGTTCAAGTACGACGACTCGCTGGACGCGTTCGGCGTGCACTGCGTCGGCGGCATCATCGGCGCACTGCTCACGGGCCTCTTGAACGTGCGCGCGATCAGCGGCGTCGACGGCAGCTTCCTCACCCAGTGCGGCGCGGTACTGACGACGCTGGTCTACAGCGGCGTCGGGAGCTTCATCATTTTGAAGGCCATCGACAGGGTGATCGGCCTGCGCGTCACCGAGGAACAGGAGCGCGAAGGGCTCGACCTGAGCCTGCACGGCGAAACCGTCCAGTGACGGCTCCCGCATGAGCGGCGACGCGAAGGTTCAAGGCGCCGGAGGCAGGGGGTCGGGCGGCAAACCGCTACTTGCGCCTGGCCCGCGGATGCGCCGCGTCGTACACCTTTGCGAGCGCCTGGAAATCGAGGTGTGTGTACACCTGCGTGCTCGCGATCGACGCGTGCCCCAGCATTTCCTGCACCGCGCGAAGGTCACCCGACGACTGCAGCACGTGCGATGCGAACGAATGCCGCAGCATGTGCGGATGCACGTGTCGTGACAGGCCCTGGCGAATCGCCCATTCGCCGAGCCGCTGCTGGATCGCGCGCGGCGACAGGCGGCGCCCGCGGCGTCCGGTGAACATCGCGGTCTCGCCCGGTGCGGCATGCGTTGCACGTACAACGAGCCAGCGCGCCAACGCCTCGCGCGCCGCCGTGCCGACCGGCACGATGCGCTCCTTGCTGCCCTTGCCGAATACGCGCACTTCGCCGGTGGCGAGATCGCAGCCGGGCACGTCCAGATGCGCGAGCTCGGAAAGCCGGAGTCCCGACGAATAGGCAAGCTCGTAGAGCGCACGATCGCGCAGCGACAGCGGATCGTCGCCGTCGATCGTGACAAGACGTGCCGCTTCTTCGGGCGACAGCGCGGACGGCAATCGTCGCGGCGATTTGGGTGCCTTGATGCCCGCGCAGGGATCGTCCTTCACCGAGCGATCGCGCTCGATCAGGAATCGGTAGAACGCCCGCCAGGCGGACAGCGTTCGCGCAAGGCTGCGACCCGAGAGCCCGCGCCCGTGCAGCGTCGCGATGAATCGCATCAGTTGCGGACGTGCGAGCCCTGCCACCGACGTATCGCCCGCCATTTCGAGCAACCGGGCGACATCGCGCAGATACGCGTTTCGCGTATGCGGCGGCCGCGTCACGAGATGAAGCGCGAATGCCTCGAACAGCGTCGCGTTCCCGGCCGACATTTTCACGGGAGCGCGCGTCGCTGGCATCGGCATCGGCTATGACTTCGGCAGGAAGCGCGCGATCGCCACGCTCGCAAGCTCGGCAAGCCGCAACAGGTAGACGGTTCCCATGCCCGCGTGAAACCGATGCGCATCCTCGCTTGCGAGCGCGAGAATGCCAAACGTCTTGTCGGTGCGAAGCGGCAGGTAGGCGAACGACTGCGGCGCACCGCCGCCATTGAACCAGTCGCGCGATTGCGCGACCGGCTCCGGTCCGCAATAAGGCGAGCGCAAGCGGTCGGCGTATTCATGGATCTCGACGGCCGTGTCGGCGAGTTCCGGCAGCGAAGCCCCGACATGCCCGTCGGGCCAGAGCCTCATCGCGACCTGCGGCACGCCGAAATCCTCCTTCAGGCTATGCGACAGGACGGCGAGCGTCGTTTCGAGATCGGGGGCCGCGAACAGCGCCAGCGTCGAGCGGTGGAGCTTTTCCCCGATCAGGTCGTTTTCGACGCCATGGCGGATCAACTCGCGCAGTTTGTGCTCGAGGTCGAACACCTTGTCGCGCAGCGCGAGCATCTGCCGCTCTGCGATCGGGATCGCGTGTCCACCGTGCGGATGGGGCACGAAGATCTGCGCGACGACGTCCGCGTAATCCTCGAAGAATGCCGGGTTCTGCTTCAGGTACTCGGCAACCGCGCTTGCGTCCATCGACCTCCTTTATCTCATCGAGCCCTGAAGGGGCGTCAGTCGTCGCCGTATCGCCACTCACCTTCGAATACCGTGCGCGCCGGACCTTTCATCGTTACCGGCGATCCCTCACCGGCCCATGCGATCGTGAGATCGCCGCCGCGCGTCGTCACACGCACGCGCTCGTCGAGCAATCCGCGACGCCTGCCCGCGACGACCGCTGCGCATGCGCCGGTGCCGCACGCCAGCGTTTCGCCCGCACCGCGCTCGTAGACGCGCAGCCGAATGGTAGCCCGATCGACGACCTGCATGAATCCTGCATTGACGCGATTCGGGAATCGCGGATGACGCTCGATCAATGGTCCGATCGCGGCGACCGACGCGAGGTCGACATCGTCGACGACTTGCACCGCGTGCGGATTGCCCATCGACACCACGGAGATGGCCGCGACTTGCCCGTCGACGTCGAGCGACTCGACAATTGCACCAGTGCCGTCGATGAACGGAATATCGGCGGCCGCCCATCGCGGGATTCCCATGTCGACGGTCACTTCGCCGTCATCCTCGAGCCTCGGGACGATCACGCCACCGGCCGTCTCGACGCGGATCTCGCGCCGGTCGGTCAGGCCGTGGTCGCGCACGTAGACGACGAAGCAGCGCGCGCCGTTGCCGCATTGCTCGACTTCGCCGCCATCGGCGTTGAAGATCCGGTAACGAAAATCGGCGCGTCCGGGCGCCGGGCCGTCCCAAGCCCGGACACCGGAGTGCGAAGCACGAAGGTCGTCCAGTTCGCGCGGAGGCTCGACGACGAGCACCTGGTCGCAGCCGACGCCGAAACGTCGGTCGGCGAGCAAGCGGATGTCCGAAGGTCGCAGCTCGAACGCCGAGCGCGTGGCGTCGACGACGACGAAGTCGTTGCCGAGCCCCTCCATCTTCGTGAACCGAAGCGTGCTCATGCGATTCCCCGCGAATTCACATCTCGGGACCGCCCCGCGGCGCGCATGCCAACGAGGATGCAGCGCGCGTCATGGCCGGCGCTCGCCGAGCTCGCCGCTCCGAATGAAGGGGAATCGCGCGTCGCCTGCGAGCGTCGCGCTGCCATCGATCGCATAATGCAGCACCGGATGCGCGCCGGGCGCGACGATCGTCGCACCGCGGCGCATCGCCTCGGTCACGGCCCGCAATACCGCGTCCATTCCCGCATGCGCGGACATTTCCGCCGGTGCGCTGCCGTTCGCGGGAATGCGCACGGGCGCATTGGCGAGCGTTGCCTGCGCAATGTTTTCGCCTTCGATCGAAAGCGTGCCCTGCAGCCCATCGATGATGACTTCCTCCGCGGCCGGGTTCGTCAGCAGCAGGTCGACGCGGAAAAATGCGTCGGCACCCACGACGCGGTCGAGCGACACGCCGACAACGTCGATCCGCGGGGGATTTCGCAACACGAGCGACGCGCATGCCGCGAGAAACAGCGCGAACGCAAGCGCGGCAACACGGGTGGATGCGACGTTCATCCGCTGACCGCCATCAGACGTTGAAGCGGAAATGCATCACATCTCCGTCGCGCACCGCGTAGTCCTTGCCTTCGAGTCGCATCTTGCCAGCCTCCTTTGCGCCCTGCTCACCCCTGCAGGCTACGTAATCGGCATAGCCGATGACCTCGGCACGGATGAATCCGCGTTCGAAATCGGTATGGATGACGCCCGCCGCCTGCGCCGCGGTGGCGTGGAGCGGAATGGTCCAGGCGCGCACTTCCTTCGGCCCGGCGGTGAAATACGTGTGCAGGCCGAGGCGCTCATAGCCGGCACGGATCAAACGGTCGAGCCCCGGTTCCGTCATGCCCATATCGGCGAGGAACAGCGCCTTGTCGTCGACGTCGAGATCGGCAATCTGCGCCTCCAGCGCCGCGCTGATGGCGACGACCGGCGCGTGCTCTTCCGCAGCTCGCATGCGCAGCCACTCGAGCATCGCGTTGTTCTCGAAGCCGTGCTCCGCGACGTTCGCGACATAGACCGTCGGCTTCATCGTCAACAGGAAATACGGCTTCAGCAGCGCGCGTTCCTCGTCGTACAGCTCGACGGTGCGCGCGGGCTTCGCCTCGTTCAGCGCGACGCGAACCTTGGACAGCACGGCGAATACCCGTTGCGCCTCCTTGTCGCCGCCGGCTCGCCCGGCCTTCTCGACCTTCACGATCTGCTTGTCGACCGTCGCGAGATCGGCGAGTGCGAGCTCGGTATTGATCGTCTCGACGTCGTCGATCGGATCCACCTTGCCCGCGACGTGGACAACGTTCGGATCCTCGAAGCAGCGGACGACGTGCGCGATCGCGTCGGTTTCGCGAATGGTGGCGAGGAACTGGTTGCCAAGTCCCTCGCCTTTCGATGCACCGGCGACCAACCCTGCGATGTCGACGAACTCGACGGTGGCGGGAATCGTCTTTTGCGGCTTCGCGATCGACGCCAGGACCATCAGTCGGGCATCGGGAACTGCTACGATGCCGACGTTCGGCTCGATCGTGCAGAACGGATAGTTTTCCGCTGTGATGCCAGCTTTGGTGAGCGCGTTGAACAGCGTCGACTTGCCGACGTTCGGCAGGCCGACGATTCCGCATTTGAGGCTCATTGGCCCCCCCACGCTTGCGACGTACGCCGCTGCGCTGCCCCCCAGGGGGTGCAACTCGCGCCTTGGGACGGCCCTGCGGCGCTCATGGGCCCCCCGCACGCTTGCGACGTACGCCGCTGCGCTGCCCCCCAGAGGGTGCAACTCGCGCCTTGGGACGGCCCTGCGGCCCTCATTGGCCCTGCGGCGCTCATTGACCCCCCCACGCTTGCGACGTACGCCGCCGCGCTGCCCCCCAGGGGGTGCAACTCGCGCCTTGGGACGGCCCTGCGGCGCTCATGCGGCGGATCCGGGAGGCGAGTCTTCCCGCGGCCGCGTGTGCAGCGACATCATCGCGCGCTCCATGTCGCCCGCGGCGATCTCACGCCATGCGCCGAGCGCGCGGTCGATCGCGGCCTCGATTGCCGAAAGATCTTCGCGATCCGGCGGCTTCAGCACGTAATCGATCACCTCGCGACCGGGAAACTCCGAATCGCGCGGATGGCCGATACCGAGTCGCAAGCGCCAGAAATCGGCGCTGCCCAGTTGCGCCTGAATGTCGCGCAGGCCGTTGTGGCCTGCGACTCCGCCGCCGAGCTTGAGCTTCGCGTCGCCAGGCCTGAGATCGAGTTCATCGTGGACCACGAGAATCGCGTCGGACGCGATGCCAAAAAATCGCGCGATTCCCGCCACGGAGCGCCCTGACAGGTTCATGAACGTCATTGGCTTGCAGATCCGTATGTCGCCGACCTTCGCAACTTCCGCGGAAAATTTCGATTCGTGGGTAAAGCTCGATCCGAGCCTCGAGGCCAGCGCGTCGGCGAACCGGAAGCCGGCGTTGTGGCGCGTCGTGGCGTAGCCGCGGCCGGGATTTCCGAGACCCGCGACGAGGCGTATCGGCGTTGACATCGTCACTCGCGGGAAACGGAAAAAGCCCGCCGACGATCGCTGCCGACGGGTCTCGGCTCCAGTGCTCCGGGCGTTATTTCTTCTTCTCGTCCTTGCCGGATTCCTTCTTGCCGCCCTTGTCCTCGACCTTGCCGGATTCCTTCTTGCCGCCTTTTTCCTCGGGCTTCGCGTCGGCGGGCTTGGCTTCCGCTGCGGGTACGACGGCAGCCTCGGCTTCCGTCGTCGCGGCCGCCTCCTCGGTTTCGACCACGGCCTTCGGCACGACGGCTGTCGCCACGACCGGATCGCCGGCGCGGTGCGAGACGACCGTCACGCCGGGCGGCATTGTCACGCCCGAGACGTGGAGCGAATGAGCGGTATCGAGACGGACCAGATCGACCTCGATGAATTCGGGCAGGTCCTTCGGCAGGCACGAGATGTCGATTTCCGTCATCACATGACTCACGATCGCGGCCTGCGCCGTGACGGCCGGCGATTGCTCGGCGTTCACGAAGTGCAGCGGCACTTTCATGTGGATCTTGCGCGTCGCGTCGATTCGCTGGAAGTCGACGTGCAGCACTTCGTTCTTGAACGGATGCATTTGCACGTCGCGAAGCAGCACCTGCGTCGATGCGCCATCGACGTTCATCCTCAGGATCGACGAGTGGAACGCTTCGTTGCGAAGCGCATGGATCAGCGCGTTGTGGTCGAGCTCGATCGGCTGCGGTGCGGTCGTGCCGCCGTATACGATGCCGGGCGCCTTGCCGACGCGGCGCATGCGACGCGACGCTGCGCGGCCTTCGGTGGCGCGCGGAAATGCGGTGAATTCGATCGTGGCCATGTTGGCGACTCCTTCTTTCGTGTCTGCGGCCTTCCGGGATCGGTACCGGTCGTCCGCGATGGTCAATGCTCGCGCGACATAAACGTGGCGCGGAAAGCCTTGAATTGTAACAAAATCGCCGCCTCAGCCGCGAAGGCGCCGTGCCTCGGTCCGGCCATGCCGCGCGTGCAGGGCGTCGGCTTCGTTCACTTCCTTCGGATTTTGCAAGCGGTCGCTCGCCTGGCGGACTGCGCCATGCAATGGCGACGTGCGGGTCGTCGTGGACGTACGGGCAATAGCGCTTCGCATCCTCGATATTCGGCCCTCCGACCGCTGATCAGGGCATGACCTGGCCGCCGTTGACTTCAAGTATCTGGCCGGTGACGAACCCCGAGAGCGCGTCGGACGCGAGATACAGAAACGCGCCCGCGCATTCTTCGGCGGTACCAAGGCGGTTCATCGGGATCGCTGCCTTGAACGATTCGAGCATGGCCGGCGTCGAGTAGCGCTCGTGAAACGGCGTCTCGATCACTCCCGGGGACACGGC
>JALYSS010000184.1 GCA_030854685.1 Pseudomonadota bacterium
ACGATGAGTTGCGGCACGACCTGCTCGGCCCAGCGGCGCTCGCGGGCCGCGTCCGGCGTCACGGCGGCTGCCGCAACCGTCGAGTACGCGACGAGCAGGCCGGCGATCGCGTGCAAGAATCTCATGGGGCAATGCCCAATGCGGTGAGCGACGCTTCGGAAATGATGGCGTTCACGCCGCCGTGTGCTGCGAAATGGCGAATCGGCTGCCCCAGCAGCGGATCGTCGTCGATCAACGTACCCGCGGGAAGGCCGGTGACACGCGCGACTGCGGACGGCTCCATCGTCACGACGCGGGAAGATGCCAGCGCGTAGAGCACGGGCGCCTGCAGCGCGTTGCTGAAGAATGCGGCGCTGTGGCCGATGCCCGCCAGCAGTCCGACCAAGCGCGTTCCCTGTGCGCGCAGCAGCGCGAGCACCGCGGCATGATGCGCAAGAAACTGCGATATCAGGTGCATTTCCGCCGCGCGCGAAACGTCGTGTCCCGCCGAATCTTCGACGAGCACGACAGGCAGCCGCTCGCTCGCTCCCGCCGTTCCCGACACCGCGACATTCGCAAGGAGCGCGGCATCGAGCGCGTGTGCGTCGGCGGGCCCGATCGTCGCGCCGGGATTCGGTCGCGTGAGCCAGCACTCGCGGCGGCGCCAGACGCATGCCGCGTCGTCGACGGGTGCCGCGGTGTCGAAACATGGCAGCGCCTCGAATGCCGGGAGGCGAGCTGCTTCGCCGGCGACGCGCGCGCCAAGCCGCGCGTGCAGCGCGACGACGCTGCTCGCGAAATCCTCGCGCTCGCGCGCCGCGCGCGCGATCCACGCCCGCACGGCGTCGGCGTCGTCGACGACGAGCTCCACAAGTCCGCGCGCATTGCGCGCGCCCGCACCGAAGACGGCATCGACGTCACGCCTGTCGTCGGCGTCGAACTCCCACTTTCCGTGGACGGACTCGAGCACCTTGGGACCCGAGAGACCGAGGCGCGTGCCGGGCAGCAGCGCGAGCCGGTCGGCCGCGCATGCAAGCACGGATGCGCCGCCGAACACGCTGGCGACACCGATGGCGACGACCGGAATTCCGTCGGCGCGTGCATCGAGGAGCGCCGATAGCACCCGCGCGAGCACGAGTTCCGCGGCATTGGCTTCGTGCAATCGCACGCCGCCCGATCCAAGCAGCAGCACGATTGCGCTCGGCCGCTCGCCGCGCGCGGTCGCGACCATCGCCTGCAGCGCCTTGCCGTGTCGCTCGCCGACGCTCCCCGCCAGGTAATGCTCGTCCTGGGCGGCCACGAGCATCGGTGCCCCGTGTACGCGCGCGCGGGCGATGACGATGCCGTCGTCCTCATGCGCCGGGATGCCGAAACGCGCGAGATGCGGGCTGGCGCCGGCCGGCGGAAGGAAATGCGCGCTGCCCGGATCCGCCACGGCCGTGATGCGGGCAGCCGGCGTCGCAACGCGCAGGCTGCGTGCCGGATCCTGCGGCTTCCACGGCAGTGGATTCGTCATCGGTATGAAATAATGCCTTGAATAGCCGGGCCGCGCCGGTCCCGCCGCCTGACGGGCTCCTCCGATGTCGCGATGAATGCCAACCTGTACGCGTTGATCGAAGCGCATTTTCCGGTGGACGCCGGACAACCGTGCCTGCTCGTCCCGGACGGCCCGGTCGTCCATTATGACGAGCTCGCGCAGGTGTCGGCGCGTCTGGCGAATGCGCTGGTGCGCGCCGGATGCCGTCCCGGTGATCGCGTGGCGGTGCAATCCGACAAGCATTGGCAGGTGCTCCCGCTGTATCTCGCCTGCCTGCGCGCCGGACTCGTGTACCTGCCGCTCAACACCGGTTACCAGAAGGGCGAACTCCGGTATTTCTTCGACGATGCGACGCCGCGCGTCATCGTATGCCGGCCGGAAACGCTCGGCATGATCGCGACCATCGGCGGCGCGGCGACGGTGCTGACCGTCGATGCGCGCGGTGGCGAACTCGCGGACCGCGCGCGCGGCGAGCCGGCGCAATTCGACACCGTGCACTCGCAACCCGACGACCTCGCGGCGATCGTCTACACATCGGGCACGACGGGCCGCTCGAAGGGCGCGTCGCTCACGCACCGCAATCTCGCGTCCAATGCGCTCGCGCTGGTCGAAGCGTGGGGGTTCACGCGCGGCGACGTGGTGCTCCACGCATTGCCGATCTACCACGTGCACGGGCTCTTCGTGGCGGTCCATTGCGCGCTGCTGTCCGGTGCGCGAATGCTCTGGTTGCCGAAGTTCGATGCCGGCGAGGTCGCCGAGTTGCTTCCCGGCGCGACGGTGATGATGGGCGTGCCGACGTTCTATACGCGATTGCTCGCGCAGCCGGAATTCACGCGCGAGGCGTCGCGCAACATTCGTCTCTTCGTATCGGGATCGGCGCCGCTCTTGCCGGAGACGTTCGACGCCTTTCGCGAGCGCACGGGGCAGACGATCCTCGAGCGTTACGGCATGACCGAAACCGGGATGATCACGTCCAATCCGCTCGACGGCGTGCGCGCGCCGGGGACCGTGGGACGCCCCTTGCCCGGCATTGCGGTGCGCATCGTCGACGACAACGGCGAAGCGTGCGCCCCGGGTGCCTTCGGCGCGGTTCAGGTACACGGACCGAATGTCTTCGCCGGTTACTGGCGCATGCCCGAGAAAACCCGCGATGAATTCACCGTCGACGGATGGTTTCGGACCGGCGATGTCGGCGAATGGGTCGCCGAGGGCGACGCAACGGATTACCTGCGCCTCGTCGGCCGCGCGAAAGACATGATCATCAGCGGCGGACTGAACGTTTATCCGAAGGAGATCGAGGAGCGGATCGACGGGCTGCAGGGTGTCATGGAATCGGCGGTGATCGGCGTGCCCGATCCGGATTTCGGCGAAGCCGTGACCGCCGTCATCGTCGCGAAGCCCGGGCACGCGATCGACGAAACGACCGTCATCCGCGCGCTGAAGGCGGAGATAGCGACGTTCAAGGTGCCGAAGCACGTGCACGTCGTCGCCGAACTACCGCGCAACGCGATGGGCAAGGTCCAGAAGAACGTCTTGCGCGAGCAATTTGGACAACGGGACCGCGCATGAAAGTGTGCATCATGGGCGCGGGAGCTATCGGAGGCTTTATCGGCGTCCAGCTTGCGCAGTCCGGCATCGACGTCTGCCTGGTCGCCCGCGGTGCGCATCTCTCGGCGATGCGCCAGCATGGGCTGCGGCTCCTGATCGGCAACGACGAGCACGTCGCGCACATTCGTTGCACCGATGACCCGTCGGAACTCGGGCTGCAGGATTACGTCATCATTGCGCTCAAGGCGCACTCGATCTCCGACGCCGTCGACTCGATGGCGCCACTGCTGGGTGATGAAACGACGATCGTCACCGCCAGTAATGGCCTTCCCTACTGGTTCTTCGACATTGCGGGCGTCCCGTTCGAGGGCGTGAAGCTGGCCAGCATCGATACGGGGAGGAGGCAAAGCCAGCGACTGCGATCGGACCGCGCGGTCGGATGTGTCGTTTTTCCGGCGACGGAGCTCGTAGCACCTGGCGTTATCCGACACGAGCACGGCGGCAAGTTTCCTATCGGCGAGCCGGACGGTCGGCGAACTCCGCGCATCGAGCGACTGCACGACATGCTGACGACGGCCGGCTTCGACGCGCCCATCCGGGACGACATCCGCGATGAAATCTGGCTGAAGCTGTGGGGAAACATGTGCTTCAACCCCGTGAGCGTACTGACTTGCGCGACGATCGACGTCGTCGCCGCCGATCCGGGAACCCACGCCATCTGTCTGTCGATGATGCGAGAAATGCAGGCGATCGGAGAGCGCTTGCGCTTGCACCTGCGCGTCGATGCCGCGCGTCGACTTGCCGGTGCAGCGGCGCTCGGGCCGCATAAGATGTCCATGCTGCAGGACCTCGAGCGCGGCCGCCCGATGGAAATCGAAGCGCTCGTCGGCGTCATTCAGGAACTCGGTCGCGTGACCGGCGTCGAGACACCGGTTGTCGATCTGGTCCATGCGTTGGTTTCCCTTCGCGGCCGCTTCGCCGCGTCGCCGTAGTCCCCGCAACCCGCCTTCGGTTCCGGTAACAGGTAGAACCTGGAAACGGATGCTGGAGCCTCATGCATAAGGTAAAGCCTATACCGAGGATAAGAAACTTAAGCTCGTATCTATCGATCAGTCGCCGTACGATGCACCGAGGAGTTGCCGCCCAACCGCACTCAGGAGGATGACGCAATGAAGATCGCGATCATTGGTGCGGGCGCTGTCGGCGGTTACGTCGGGGTTCACCTCGCACTGGCCGGCGAGAACCTTACGTTCATCGTGCGTGGTGCGAATCTGGACACGATTCGCAGGAACGGCATGAAGCTCGTCGCGAGTGACGGAACCGTGCGCTACGATTCCAGAACAAAGTTACAACTTACGCGGTTGATGTGACGAGGATAGCCATGTCGCTGCGCGACTCCAACCAAACGCGATCATCCGATGCGAGGTGAGCGGATCGCAAGTTCCCGAGATGCCTCGTCAGGATTGCCGTGCACGATTCGCAGTGACCCGTCAAAAAACAGGGCGGTCGATACCGCCCCGTTTT
>JALYSS010000188.1 GCA_030854685.1 Pseudomonadota bacterium
TCGATAAGCGCGTCGCCGACGGCGTCGATGGCATTGTCGTCATCCAGGGAACGGACACCATCGAGGAAACCGCCTTCGTGCTCGATCTCGTCGTGCAGAGCGAGCGCCCGGTAGTGGTCACCGGGGCAATGCGCGGGCCGCAGGCGCCGGGTGCCGATGGTCCCGCCAATCTCCTGGCGTCCGTCCTCGTTGCCGCCGCGCCTGACGCGCGCGGAGCCGGCGCGCTCGTGGTGCTGAACGACGAAATCCATGCGGCGCGTTTCGTGCAGAAGTCGCACACGGCGTTGCCGTCGGCCTTTACCTCGCCCTTGGCTGGCCCGTTGGGGGTGGTTGCGGAGGGCCGGCCGCGCTTCCGTTTCCGGCTTCCGAATCGGCCTCGACCGATTCCTTTCGCATCGGGCGCGGACGCACCGGTCGCCCTCATCCGAATGGGCTTGGGTGACGACGGACGAATGCTGCGGCAACTCCACGGCCTCGGCTACCGCGGCGTCGTGCTGGAAGGCATGAGTGCTGGTCATGTGCCGGCCATCGTCGCTCCGATCATCAGCGAGCTTGTGGCGTCGATGCCGGTCGTGCTGGCCACGCGCGTCCACACTGGACCGGCATTCCGGTCCACGTACGGATTTCCCGGGTCGGAGATCGACTTGGTCCAACGCGGAGCCATTCCGGCCGGTGACCTTTCCAGCCTCAAGGCGCGGCTGCTCCTTTCGTTGCTTCTCCGAAGCGATCCCGATCGACATACGCTCGAAGAAGCGTTCGGAGCCTATGCCTGACGAGGTGGCAGCGCGCGCACGCGCGACGCGGCGCGCCAGAGCGCGCGACAAGACCGACAAGCAAGGTGGTGCTGATCTACGACGGCAGCGCGTGCGACGATCCCATTCTCGAAGGATTCCGCTGCACCGTGCTCGCCGTCGCAAGACAGATGCGAACCCTCCTTGCGAAGCGTTAACCATTGAATATCCGCCGGCCTGAGCGACGCGCCAGCGACCGGTGGTTCGTTCGTGACAACCGAAGAATTGCGACGTTTCGCAGCTACCCTTAGGTCGCGCACCCTGTGCAACGCACGGTTCTCATTCCTCTTATCGTCGCGTGCGCGCTGTTCATGGAGAACATGGACTCCACGGTCATCACGACGTCTCTCCCGGCCATCGCGACCGATATCGGCGAGAATCCGCTCGCGCTCAAGCTGGCACTGACGTCGTATCTTGTAAGCCTCGCGGTGTTCATCCCCATCAGCGGCTGGGTTGCGGACCGCTATGGCTCGCGCAAGGTCTTCGCCGCCGCGATTGTCGTGTTCATGGGTGGGTCGCTCCTTTGCGCAGCCTCGAACAGTCTCCCGGCGTTCGTAATCTCACGTTTCCTGCAGGGGATTGGCGGCGCAATGATGGTGCCCGTGGGACGTCTCGTACTGATGCGGGCCGTGCCCAAGCGCGACTACATCACAGCGCTGAACTACTTGACCATTCCAGCACTGGTGGGACCCGTCGTCGGACCTGCGCTCGGCGGCGCGATCACGCTGTACTTTCATTGGCGCTGGATTTTCATCATCAACGTCCCGATCAGCGTTCTGGGACTGGTCCTGGTCCTGCGTCACATCCCGAACATTCGCGAAGCGGATATACCAGCATTCGACCGACGTGGTTTCGCTCTTTCGGGCGTTGGACTGTCCGTGTTGATGCTGGGATTCTCGGCGCTGGGCGGCCACCTGCTGCCGGAGACAGTCGCTGCTGCCTGCATCGTGGTTGGCACCATGACGTTGATTGCCTACGTCTGGCACGCGCGGCGCACCCGGCACCCCGTCATCGACCTGCGTCTGCTGAAATTGCCCACGTTCCGCAACGGCGTGCTCGTGGGAAGCCTCTTTCGCGCCGGCCTCGGTGCGACGCCGTTCCTACTGCCGCTGCTCTTTCAGATCGGGTTCGGCCTCAATCCGCTGCAATCCGGACTGTTGACTTCCTTTTCCGCAGTCGGCGCGATGTTCATCAAGACCATAACGGTGTCAATCCTGAGACACTGGGGATTCCGCACCGTGCTGTCGATCAACGGTGTAGCCGCCTCGGCGATCATCGTAGCGTTCGGGCTCTTTTCCGCGGCCACCCCGCACTGGGTCATTGCGGCCGTGCTGCTCGCCTCCGGCTGCCTGCGCTCGCTGCAATTTACTGCACTGAACGCGATTTCCTTCGCCGACATCGTGCCCGAAAACATGAGCCAGGCGGCGAGCGTCTCGAGCATGGCGCAGCGACTCTCGCAAAGTGTCGGTATCGCGGTAGGCGCCTATTTGCTGCAACTGTCCAGCATCGCGCAAGGCCACACCGCGATCGTGACAGCCGATTTCTGGCCAGCGTTCGTCGGCATCGGACTCATCTCCGTCATGGCCCCCGTGCTGCATCTGCGCTTGCCCCGAGAGGCCGGCGCCGAGGTGTCAGGGCATGCCAAGCCGTGAGCCACTCAGCGAAAAGACTGCGAAAGATAAAAAAGCCCGCACCAAGGCGGGCTTTGCAAAATTTTCGGAACGATCTAATTGGTCGGCACCTTCGCCATCTTGACGTCCTGTGCGGGCAACGGTGCCTTGTCGCCCGCCTGTTTCGCCTGCTTGAAGAGCGGCACCTTGGTCACCACCGGAGCGGGCGCTTTGCTCGCCGGCGGCGGTGACGCCATTCCAAGCTGGGTCGGAGGAGTCGCGGACGCCGATGATGCGTCGTTGTATTCGCATGCCGAGCCGATCGTTGGAGCGAGACCGAACAGGGCCAGCGCCGTTCCGATCAGTATTCTCTTCATGGATCACCTCCCTTCGCAGTTGACCAACCGTGGAATTTGCGCGCCTCGGAAACGATTGTCAAATACGCCGGATCACGTGTTGTCGACGCCTTGTTGCGATACGACCCGTACAGCGTCTCGGTCGTGCGCAACACGGTGGCATCGCGATGAGTCTGCGTCGACGATGAGCTGCATCCTGCGCCCGGTCACGTCGACGCGATACCGTTGCACGCCTGAACACATGACCGGCATCCGGTCTCCCGCGGCTGGCACCAGATCGGTCCGACACTCTTGATTAATGGATGCAATTGGATAACGCTTCGCATGGCAGTGACCACGCGGAGCGGGCCCACCGGGCCATCGACCGATGAGGAAAACATGGCGAAGTACGGAGCGAAGGCGCAATCGAAGGTCAAAAAAGCGATGCACGAACGGAAGACGGGCACGTTGCGCAGCGGCAAGTCCGGCAAGAAGGTAACAAGTCGCAAGCAAGCGATCGCCATCGGACTTTCAGAAGCGCGACGCGCGGGTGGGAAGGTGCCGGTGAAGAAATCAGCCGCGAAGAAGTCAGCGAAGAAATCGGCGAAGAAACCTGCGAAGAAGCGCGCAACGACGAAGAAGCGAACGAAGCGCGCAGCGAAGAAATCGACGTCGAAATGATCGCCTTCCGGGCACACTTTCGTCAGCAAAGACCGCGCCGCCAGAGCCAGCAGCTACAACAGCTACGCCTCGGCGAACGGTCGCGGTGAGTGAATCGCTACGCCATGAATCGTGCGCCCGCAGAGTACGCCGACGCGCGTTCAGTCACCCGTGACCAGCGCGGCATAAACTTGGCGTATGGCGGCTGCCAGTAGACCGGACACATGACGACTTCGAGGCTCCTCGCGGGTGCGAGCGGCTATTCCTTCAAGGAGTGGAAGGGAACCTTCTATCCGCAGGACATCAAGGCAGACGGCATGCTGGCGTGGTATTCCGAGCGGCTGGCGACGGTCGAGATCAACAACACGTTCTACCGCATGCCCAGCACGACCATGCTCGAAACCTGGGCCGGGGTGACGCCGGCCCACTTCCTGTTCGCAATCAAGGCATCACGCCGGATCACGCACCTGGCGCGTCTCAAGGCGGAGTCGGCGGCGGAACCGCTCGGGCTTTTCTACCGGAACCTGGCCGCCCTAGGCGCCAAGCGTGGTCCGGTGTTGTTCCAGTTGCCACCGAACCTGAAGAAGGACCTGCCGCGCCTGTCGGCGTTTCTAAGCCTGCTCCCCGAGGATCATGGCGCCGCGTTCGAATTTCGCGATGACAGCTGGTTTTCCGATGATGTCTACGACGCACTCAAGGAGGCCGGCGCGGCGCTGTGCGTGTCCGAGCGTAGCGACAACGCACCGCCGCCGTTGGTGGAAACCGCGCTCTGGGGCTACGTGCGGCTACGACTCGAAACGTACGCCGATGGCGATTTGCGGCGATGGGCGCAAAGGCTCGGAGCCACGTCGTGGCACAGGATCCACGTGTATTTCATGCACGACCAGACAGCGCCGGCATATGCAAAGGCGCTGATGGGTCTTGGCGTCTGAGCGATGATGGGCACGCATTCGGAGTCGGTAACAAACCGCGATGACCGATCATTACTGATCCGCCCTATCCGACGCGCCTTGGAAATCTCATCATGACCGACCACATCGGTATTGTTGCCTGCTCCGCCGAAGGCGCAGCTCTTTGCTATCGCACCATCTGCGTGGAAGGCGCGCAGCTTCTCGGCCCGCACGATCATCTCGAGGTCTCGATACACACGCATTCGCTTGCGCACCGAACGCGACGAGTGCAATCGCATCATCATGGATGAGCTGGTTTACGGCGTCTTCAAGCCGGAGGCGGTCGCTTGCTTTCAGCGCGTCATGGGTCGGATGAAGGACGAGGGTTGCGACGCCGTCGTACTCGGCTGCACCGAGATCCCGTTGATCATGAGCGACTCGAATTCTCCGCTGCCGACGCTCGATTCCACGCGCGCGCTTGCGCGGGCTGCGCTCCGCCGGGCGGTGCGGGGTGCTGCTGCGTCAGCATAGACAAACGGCGGACAACTCGGCTTGACCGTCGATCGATCGTACGGCGCCAAGTCCTTGACTGTCAGATTACGTTGTTCCATCACCAACTTGATGTCCTCGATCGGATCGGGCAGATCGAGGGGAAAATGCTCGGGATTCGGCGGCCTGAATCATGGACGTACTCGAGCACCTGTATGGCAAGAGAGCGCCGCCGAACAAGTCGATGTCACGCGCGCGTGGCATCGACAGCTGAAGGCGCGCGTCCCCGGCAATGCCCGCTACTCCGGGACGGTAGTGCCCGACCCGCCCATCTCCTTGGGCATGTCCTTCATCTTGGGCAGGCCGTCCTTGATGCGGAGGACGGTCTCTGCGTAGTTGACGTGAAGCGTCGGCTCGTGGCGATAGGTCGGGATCACGGCGGCGTAGACGTCGACCAACCCGGACAGCGGATGATCCGTCAGCAGATGGCCGCCGCAAATCTTGCAGAACTTGCGGTAGCTCTTCTGCGTCTTGTGGTAGACGCCGACGTTGCCTTCGCCCCTGGTGATCGTCACGGCCTCCGGCTTCCACAGGCTGAAGGCGTTGACTGGCGCGGCGGCCCAGCTCCGACACGACTCTCGCAATGACAGAAACCTGCCGCAGCCGGCTCACCCGTAACGGTGAGTTCGACGGCGCCGCAAAAACAACTCCCCTTGTAAGTCTGACCCATGATCCCTTCCCTTTCGAGCGCGTGGCTCGGTCGCAATTCAGGCATCAGATGAAGTCGACGCGAGACTACCGCAGTACCGTGCCGTTCGCTATCCACCGGCCCGCGCCGACCCGAATCAGAAATGCCGCGTCGGGCTCGCTCGCGCACACCGAAGGTAACGGTCCGAACACGCGCGCCGCCCGCCCCGGCTAGCGCTCTTCGATCGCGCGGTACAGCGCGTGCCCGTCGAGATCGGGCATGCGCATATCGGTGAGGATCACGTCGTAAGGCGCCTTCGCCATTTGCTCCAACGCTTCGTGTCCGGAGCTGACCGCGACGACCCGATGCCGTGCGCCGGTCAGGATCTCGGTCAGCGTTTCGCGAATCTCCGCCTCATCGGACGACGGGCCGGATGTGCGCGACGTGCTGGAGGAGTACTTCGTCGCTCACGGCTATGCTGCCATCAGCGCCGAGAACGCCGGTGCCGCACGGACGCACGGTTCGCGGGAGCCCGCTTGACGTATGTCATTCCCAGTATTAAAGTGACATACATGGAAAAGACTCAAGTTTATTTGCGCAAGGAAGAACTGGACGCACTGCGCAAGGTGGCGGCTCGTTCCGGGCGCAGTGTCGCAGAGGTCGTTCGCGAAGCGATCCGCAAAGTCGTATTGAAAACTCCTGTCGCCGGTCTGGTCGCGATATGGGACGGCGAGCCCCGGCGCACCTCGATCGAGCACGATAGCGTCCACGACGAGCCCTGATGCGGCATGGGGAGGCCGCATTCGTCGATAGTGGCGCGTGGATCGCGCTCGCCCTTTCGCGTGATCCGCTTCACCCACAGGCACGGGAGCAGTGGGACCGCCTGTATGGAGCGGGCGCCAAACTCCACACGTCCATTCCGGTCGTAATCGAGACTTTCACCTTCCTGGATCGCAACGCCAACCGGGACGTTGCGCTGGCGTGGAAAGAGTCGATCCACGAACGCGGCGCGGTGAAGATCCTTCCCTGCGAACTGCGGGATCTCGACCCGGCCTGGGAGTACTTCAGGCGCCCGGACCTGCACAAGCTCTCCGCCGTCGATGCAACGAGCTTTGCCATCATGACACGGGCGCGCATTCGCCTGGCATTCACATTCGATCATCACTTTTCGGTTGTCGGATTCAGGTTGGTCGCATAAGCTCTGCCGGCGATTTCGCTCGCATCCGCGCACTTCCGCATCCTGCACAGCCGAGGAACGCGTGCGGGTTCGCGCTCGCGGACCGCGGTGGCGACTCGCACCGACTCATGCGTCTATGAGCACGTCGAAGCCTCCGTATATCAGCCTCTTGCCGTCGAAAGGCACCGGGTTCGTGTCCGGTTGCACTCTCGGATCGGCCATCATCTTCTTCATGCCTGCGTCACGCGCCTGGCGAGACGGCCACGTGATCCACGAGAAGACGACGGTCTCGTCCTCCTTGCACTTCACTGCCAGCGGAAACGACGTCAGCTTGCCCTGGGGCACGTCGTCACCCCAGCACTCGACGACGCGCAGCGCGCCGTGCTCCTTGAAAACCATGGCGGTCGCTTCGGCGTGCTTCCTGAAGATCTCGCGATTGGCGGAAGGTACGGCGGCAACGAATCCATCAACGTACGTCATGATCGACCTCCTTCGTGTTCAGGTGAGATTTCGGTGGTCCCCATCAGCCGTCATTGCGACCCGGTCGCTTCACAACTCCCGACGTCCCCGCGGAAGAAGCGATGCACTCGGGCGAGTGTCGTGCAGGAAAAGTGCGCTCCAGGCCGCAAGGCCGACATAAACGGGAAAGAGCATGCGGGTGAAGAGCGGATTACCTACAACCCGACCGTCGATGTCGGCCCGCGTGAGAGTACGGTTGCCACCGGAATGTCTCCTGGCTCAGCCGCGCCTTAGCCGGGCTTAGCGGGCCATTTTCGCCATGCCCTGTCGAATCTCGTCGTGACTCAGATCGCGCAGATGCGTCGCCACCGACCAGCGATGCCCGAACGGGTCTTCGAGCTGCCCGTACCGGTCGCCCCAGAACATATCGGCGATCGGCATGGTGATTTTTGCGCCAGCGGCAATCGCTTGTGCGACGGTCGCATCGACATCGTCAACGTAAAGATGGATGGTGACCGGTGATCCCTTCAGCGCCTTGGGTCCGAGCAGACCGCACTGGAGATTCTCGTCCATCAACATGAGTGTCGAGTCGCCGATCCGAACGGCCGCGTGCATCAGCTTCCCGCCGGGACCCGGCAAACGGGCGAGCTCCGCGGCGTTGAAGGCCTTCGTGTAGAAGTCGATCGCGTCGGCGGCGCCGGCGCAGATCAAGTGGGGTGTCAGGGAATGCATTCCCTCAGGAATCTTCTTCACTGCGGCGCTGGCCATGATTGCTGCTCCTGTCATCATAAGTACGGGTTGGACATACATGCATGCCTGTCATGAAGGCGATCGGAACCGCGATCACGACCGCCGACGCGAGCGGACACCTGCCGTCCGGACATCCGAGTCGCCAGTCCGTGATACGGCCATGACTGCTAGTCGAACGCGCCTGGTCGAAATCGACAGTTCCCGATTCGGATTCCGGCGCCGCCAGGAATTGAATGCATCGGCAACGACATCGATGGATCCAGGGATTTGCATGGAATGTCGCATGGCGCGCGGGGTCGTCGTCAAGTGCTACGAGCAATTGTTCGCGGCACCTGGCTCGCCTCATTCAACGCCGTTGAGGCTGAGAGTTTCACCGGATTCGAAAGCTCGGTGGTCGGCGCCTCCTATCGCAGGTTCTCCTCCGTGTACAAGGTCAGCTCCAGCAGGCGCTCGAGGAGCTGATCGGGCGCAATGCCGACGAAGTTCCTGAGCACCAGTTCCTTGGCGAACAATCGGCAGATGTAGCGGAGCTTCAGCATCTTGTTGCGCGCCGCGTAGACGAAGTCGCGGTGGCCGTTGTTGATCACGACGAGATTGCGGTCGGTATCGAATCGCGAACGCCACAATTCCCCCGCCGCCTTCTGATACGTGTAGCCGGGTAAACCCTGATACGTCGCGTCGCCGCTGCCCGTCCTGGCGACGAGCGAGGCTGCCACCGTGATCTGCGCGTCCGCCCTGCAAACGATGTCGCCCTGCGTGACGATCACCTCGACGCGCGCGAGCCCCGGTTCGTTGGCGGCACGAAACGTCGTGATCTCTCCATCGGTGGGCTCGAGCGATCCCTCACCTTCGAGCATCCTCCAGGCATAGGTCAGATCCAGCTCCACCGCTCGTCGCGCACGATCGCGTGCAACCGCCCGCAGCGGCCGCGAGCCGCTGACTTCGACGACGCTCGACGTCGGCGAAACCACGACCGAAAACAGTGGACCCGCGTATTCGAAGAATTGCCGTTGCGGTTCGGAGACTTCCGGATAGGCGTCCGCCTCCATCGAGACAGCCTGCTCTTCCGCCTGTGCCGCTTCGCCGGGCGCCGCTTCGGCAGCCGTCCTGGGCCGCCGCTTGCCTTCGCCCCGATGCAGGTCGAACCAGTCGTATTCCTCGGCCGGCAGCGCGAGCAGCGCCTCCTTGAGCGCGCCCTGCACCGAGCGCAGCACGTCGCGGCTCGCCCGCTCCTCCTCGGCGCGCTGCTGGTCCTCGATCATCCGGACAAGCCGCACTTCGAGCGGCGCGAGATCGTCCGCCAGGCGCGCAAGCGCCGCGTCGTGAATGACGCCAAGCCGCGTCCCCGGCGTCAGGTTGAGATGCGGCGCGTCGATGATTCCCTGCACGTACCCGCTCGTCCACGGCATGCGTGCGAACGCTTCGATGTCCGCAAGATTTTCGAGCACGCGCGTACCCGACCGATAGAGCGCCACCATATTGCCCGGCGAATGGGCATGCAGGTAGAGCTCTGCGTAGATCTCGCTTTGCGCCGGCAACGCGACGTCGAGCTCGTGCAGGAGCCGTCCTTCGAACTTGCGCGGCTCGACCTTGAATTCCGCCCGCGCGGTTCGATCGACGACGCGCACCGACACGCCGGAGTGACGGATTCGATCGCGCAGTTCCGAGGCGAGATACCACTGGATCTTTTCGCCGCTGAAGTTCTTGATTCCCGGGAGGATGCCCCGGATCAATACATCGGTTCCCGGCTCGGGGAAGAGCGCCGGCCGCTGCGTGATGCGATAGCTCGGGTCGCCTTTGCGAAGATGCATCTGCCAGGCGCGTCCGTCATCGCCCGCCGACGTGAGCAGGAGATCTTCACCGAGGGTCCAGAAGCTCAACAGGCCGATACCGAACTCGCCCTGCAGTCCTCGCGTGCCCTGCGTCTTCAGGCGGCGCTTGATCGAATCGCAGACGTGAGTGGCTACATAGTGAAAATCGGGCTCGCCGTCGCCGTTCCTGCGCACGCCCTCGCCGTCGTCCTTCACGCGGAGGTAGTTCTGCCCCTTTTCCTTGCCGCGCGTGATGACGATCGACTTCGCGCGCGCGTCGATGCTGTTCTCGACGAGTTCCGCTACCGCCTTCAGCGGATTGCTCTGCGACAGTGCAATGATCGTGATCGCGTTCCAGTGATCACCGATGCGCAGATTGCCACTGGCGCGCCGCTTGCCGCTCTTCGAATCCATCCTCATCTCAGGGTATCCTCGATCGGCAGTTTAACGCGTCGTCGCGCGTCGCTGAGGCACGAGCGCCTCTGCCAGCAACCGTGGCGAGTGAATGGTCACGCCATGGACCGTACAAGGTTCGCCACGACGTCGAAATGCCGGTCGCATCTAAGCACGGGGGCGGCTCGCCCCTACCTCACGGAGGCGCTTTCTCCGGCACTTCGACCCGCGTTTCCGATCAGGAACCAGGCGCTTGCCGCGCCGGCGAGCGCGAGCAGCGCGGACACGAGCATGATCCAGCGAAAACCCGTAACGAACGCCTGCTCGACCGCGCGTTTGGCGGCAGCGCGGTCGCGGGACTCCATATTCGCGGGTATTTCGATTGCAGCGAGTTTGTTCCGCTGCGCTTCGATCGCCGCCATCGCCGCCGGCGCGATGCCTTCGGCGCCAAGACGATCGTGCAGACTGCGATTGAAGATCGTCACCATGACGACGCCGAATGCCGCGACCGCCAGCAGGCCGGCGATCCTCGACGCAGCGTTGTTGATTCCGGAGGCCGC
>JALYSS010000198.1 GCA_030854685.1 Pseudomonadota bacterium
ACCCCGGGCGTGAAGATGTAGCGCCCGCAAAGCGTCACCGGCTTCGACGCCGCGCCGATCGGTGGCACCTTGACGAGCGAGCGCGCCGAACGCAACGCGCTCGTGTTGAGGTCGGCCGCGATGAAGCGGGCCTCGTCGCTCGCATCCGGCGCGCTTCGCTGCGCGCCGACGACGCTCACCTGCTGCTCGTCGAACACGTCGAGCAACTGCGCCAATGCGGGGCGCTCCGCATCGATCAAATCGTCGGGTAGGATCACCGCAAATGGCTCATCGCCGACGAATGGACGCGCCTTTCGCAGCGCGTCGGGAAGTCCCGATGCCTCCCGCTGCCGCACATAGCTGAAGGTCACGCCATCAGGCACGGCCGAGCGCAGATCGCGCAGTGCCTCGGCGCTCTCGCGTGCGGCAAGCTCATGCTCGAGTTCGTAGGCGCGGTCGAAGTGATCTTCGATCGCGCGCTTGTGTCGGCCCGTCACGAGAATGATCCGCGTCAGGCCCGCTGCCGCGGCTTCCTCGACCGCGTATTGGATCAGCGGTCGATCGACGATTGGCAGCATTTCCTTCGGGCACGCCTTGGTCGCCGGCAGAAAAGTCGTCCCCAGACCCGCGACGGGAAACACGACGCGCGTGACGCGATGCCGCGACGCGCACGCTGGCGCCCACCCGCGAGGTTTTGAATCGGAGTTCATCGGATGCCCGTCCCGAAAGCGTCATCGATGCAACGACAGTGAGCAGCAAGCGTGCCGAATGGCGGGTGCGTTCGTTGGTTCGCGTTAAATGACCGCGCCGGAGGTATCGGCGATCGTGTGCGATCTCCGCTTCGGCCTGCGCGAGCCGAAGCGCCCGCGATTCGCGGCAGCAATTGCAGGTCGATTCGGTAATTCTTACGGCGGTCGGCGGCAGGCGCGTCCGCCCCGAGCCCACGACCCCTCTGCCCGCCCGCTTGGCTGGCGTCCCGGCGAGCGCGTCCGACGGTCGCTGACGGTCCTCGTTACAATGCGGTGAAGCGGGCGGCGCCGGACGTCGCTGCGGCCCATCCATCACCCGCGAGTCGATATGCTGCGTACGGCGTTATTCGTGCCGCGCACGTGGCGGCGCGCCTCGCCCGGGGCGTCACCGCCGACCACCGAAGGAAGACGCTTGGAACACGACAGGACGCTTTCCCAGATCGCGCGCGGACTCACGTGGATCGGCGGCGCGTTCCTGGTCGCGAGCGCCGCGGTCATCGTCTGGGCCGTCTTTCGCACCATCGGTGTCGACGACCTGCTCGTCGCGCTGACCGTGGCGGGTCTCGGCCTGGGGTTGCCCGCTGTCGTCGCATTCGTCGTCGCGTGGATCCTGAACTCGCTGGGTCAGCCAGAAGTCGAGTCCGACGACGATTACCAAACGAACGAGGTTGCGTTGCCGAGCCAGCGCCCGGCGCTGACGACCGCCGTCTGGGGTTACGCGGTCGCCGTCCTCGCCTGTATCGCGGCGTGGGGACTGCGCGTCCTGCTCGATCCGCTGCTCGGAGCGCAGGTCACGTACGCGCCGCTCCTGTTGTCGGTGGCGTTTGCGGCGTGGTATGGCGGGCTCGGACCCGCGGCGTTCGCGACGCTGCTGGGCGCCGGGATTTCCTGGTACGCGTACCTGAGTCCGCACGATCGCTTCGATGCGCTCGACATCAACGATTCGGTGCAACTCGGCCTTTATTGCGCGGCCGCGCTTTGCATTGGCGGCATCGCCTCGGCCTTGCGGGCGTCGCGCGAGCGCGCGCAAACGCTCGCGCGGGAGGTGCTCGCGCGCGAGGTGGGGCTCGAGAAGGCGCGCGCGGAGCTTGGCGCCGAGCGGGACCGTTTTCGGATCACGCTCCAGTCGATCGCGGACGCCGTCATCGCGACAGACGCGCAGGGGAACGTCACATTCGCGAACGAATGCGCGGCCGCACTGACCCGCTGGCCGCCGGCCGAAGCGATCGGCAAGCCGCTCGCGAAGGTGTTCCGCACGCTCGACGAGCAGACACGCCGGAACGCAAACGTGTCGCTCGAGCAGGGAGATCAGGACGCGACCGCGGGGATGGTGCTCGTCGCCCGCAACGGCACCGAGCGCATCGTCGAATCGAAGGTAAGCGCAATTCGCGATCGAGGCGGCTCGCCCGGCGGGTTCGTGCTGGTGTTCCGCGATACGACCGAGGCGCGACGGGTGCGGGCGGCGCTGGAGGAAAGCGAAGTGCGTTTTCGCGTCATGGCCGACCAGACGCCCGTGCCGCTATGGATGTCCGACGCCAGCCGTGGCTACGTCTACGTCAATCGCGCATGGCTCGCTTTCACGGGCCGCACGATCGACGAGGAACAGGGCGACGGCTGGACCGTCGGCATCCATCCGGAGGATTTCGGCCCGCGCCAGGCAGCGTTCGCGGACGCGTTCGATGCACGGAAGTCGTTCACGCTCGAATACCGGTTGCGCCGCCACGATGGCGCGTATCGCTGGATACTCGACCACGGCGCACCGCGCTTCGATGGGGAAGGGGAGTTCAGCGGTTACATCGGCGCGTGTCTCGACGTCACCGAACGCAAGGAGGCCGCGGCGACCCTCGGCATTTTCGAGCAACGCAAGACCGCGTTCCTCGCCTCGCTCGCGCACGAGCTGCGCAATCCGCTCGCGCCGATCCGAAGCTCGGTCGAATTGCTGCGACGCATGCCGGCGGGCGACGATCCGCGCGTCGCCCGTGCGCAGGAAATCATCGAGCGCAATTGCGCGCGCCTCGCGGGGCTCGTCGACGATCTGCTCGACCTCTCGCGCATCGACAGCGGCAATGTGCAACTGCGCCACGAGCCGGTCGATGTGGCGCCCGTCGTCGAACGCGTGGTGGCGCGTCATCACGCGCTGATGCGCGATCGCGGGCAGCAGCTTTCGGTCGATCTCCCGCACGGGCCATTGCGCGTCGAAGGCGACACCGAGCGGATTGAGCAGATGCTCACGATCCTGATCGGCAATGCGTCGAAATACACCCCGCGCGAAGGACGTCTGAGCATTGCCGCCGAAGCAAGCGGAGACGCCGTCGAAATCGCGGTCAGCGACAGCGGGACCGGCATCGATGGCGACATGCAGCCGCTGCTGTTCGATCTGTTCGACAAGGCCAGTGAAGGAGCAGGGAACGCGCCGCAGCGGCTTGGCACCGGCCTCGCGATCGTGGCGCGGCTCGCGCGTCTTCACGGCGGCTCGGTAAGCGCGCACAGCGCCGGCAAGGACCAGGGCAGCAGGTTCGTGCTGCGGCTTCCCGCGACGAACACGCAATTGGCGGATGATCTGGCCTCGGAGGCTGGTGCGACGGCAACCCGGCGCTCGGCGCGACTGCTGATCGTCGACGACAACATCGATGCGGCCGACGCGATCGCCACGCTGCTCTCGCTCAATGGTTTCGACGTTGCGACCGCGCACGATCCGGATGCCGCGATGGAGCGCGCGATCGCATTCGATCCCGACGTGATCCTGCTCGATATCGGCTTGCCCGGAATGACCGGCTTCGAGCTCGCGCGCAAGCTGCACGCGCATCCGGCAGTGGCGCGCGCCGGGCTCATCGCGATTACCGGGTATGGCCAGGCGAGCGACATCGAACAGGCCCGTGCCGCGGGATTCGATGGCTATCTCGTGAAACCGGTCGATCTCGAGCAATTGCGTGCGCGCATCGATGCGATCCTGCTGGGAGAGCGCGCCAATTCGACCGATGCGTCGCGTTGATATCGTGCGTTTCGTCGATCACGCCGTCCACGAGCGCGGGTTGCGATCTGCGTAAGATGCGCCGGGCGCTCGCCCGCGTATCGGTTGTCTGCCATGTCCCTCCCACCCTCGCGCATCGACCAGACGTTGCAGCTCGCCGTGCTGGCGATGCTGATCATCGGCTGCTACTTCGTGTTGCAGCCGTTCCTGACGGCGCTCGTCTGGGCGGCAATCCTGTGTACGACGACCTGGCCGCTGTACCTGCGAATGCACGCCAACCTCGGCGGCCGCGATGCGCTCGCGGCACTCGCGATGGTCCTGCTGCTTTCTCTTTTGATGCTTGCGCCCTTCATCGTCGTCGGGGCGACGATTGCCGACAACGCGGCTCGAATGGCAACCTGGGGGCGCCAGATCCTGGAGGCAGGGCCACCGGAGGCGCCGGCGTGGATCGCGCGCCTGCCGTTGATCGGCGAGAGGGTCGCCGACTACTGGAACAGCACGGCGCACGACACCGCGCAACTGCTCTCGGTATTGAGCCAGTATCTCGAGCCGCTGCGCAAATTCGCGGTGGCGTCGGGTGCGTCGGTCGTCGGCGCGGTCCTGCAGCTCGCGCTGTCGATCTTCATCGCGTGGTTCATGTTTCGCGACGGGCACGCGATCGTCGAGCGAATGGAGGCGATCGCGCAGAGGATCGCCGGCGATCGCGGAGTGCATCTTGCATCGGTCGCCACCGTCACGGTACGCAGCGTCGTGCTTGGCGTCCTGGGGACGGCGCTGGTGCAAGGTGTCGTCGCGGGGATAGGTTTCTGGATCGCAGGCATAGGCGCGGCGACGCTGCTGGGCCTGCTCACATTCGTCATGTCGCCGGTGCCGATCGGGCCGCCACTCGTCTGGGTGCCGGCGGGACTTTGGCTGATCAACGACGGTCAGACCGGCTGGGGCATTTTCGTCCTGCTGTGGGGCGTCTTCGCGGTGTCGACGATCGACAATGTCATCAAGCCGCTCATCATCAGCCGCCGCAACGTGCTGCCGTTCATGTTCGTGCTGCTCGGGGTGCTCGGCGGCGCGGCCGCCTTCGGTTTCATCGGCGTGTTCATCGGTCCGGTGTTGCTGGCCGTGGGCTACGCGTTGCTGATGGAGTGGGCGGAGTCACGCACGAAGGTCGACATCGCGGCGCCCAGCGGCGACGACGACCGCGCACGCAGCGAATGGAAGCGCCCGCGCGAGTGAAATCGCGTATTTACCGAGTCGCCGGGGCGGCGGCGCGATCGCGCGCGAGACCGGCTCGATACGGCCCGAGTACCTGGACCATTTGCGCGAAGACCTTCGGGGTGGCGGCGATCACCTGGCCGCCGTAAAGGTAATCGCCTTCGCCGGCGAGATCGCCGATCAGGCCTCCGGCTTCGAGCACCAGCAGGCTGCCGGCGGCGACATCCCATGCGCTGAGTCCCACTTCGAAGAAGCCGTCGTAGAACCCGGCCGCCACATAGGCGAGATCGAGCGCCGCCGCACCGGGACGACGCAATCCCGCGGTGTGCTCGATCATCGTCTTCATCATCTGCAGATACGTGTCGATATAGCTGCCGTCGCGAAACGGGAACCCGGTGCCGATCAGGCATTCGCGCAGGTGCGCGCGACGGGACACGCGCATCCGGCGGTCGTTCAGGAATGCTCCGCGTCCGCGCGTGGCGGTGAAGAGATCGTTGCGCACCGGGTCAAAGATCACGCCTTGGGTGACGATGCCCTTGTGTGCGAGCGCGATCGACACGCAATACTGGGGAAAGCCGTGCAGGAAATTCGTCGTGCCATCAAGCGGGTCGATTATCCAGACATGCTCGGCGTCGGGGTTGCGGTCGCGGCAGGTACCTTCCTCCGCGAAAATGCCATGATCGGGATACGTCGCATGCAGCGTTTCGACGATCGCCGCTTCGGCGGCGCGGTCGACTTCGCTCACGAAGTCCTTCGGACCCTTGGCGGTGACCGTGAGCAGATCGAGGTCGCGCGCGCCGCGGGTGATGATGTTGCCGGCACGGCGTGCGGCCTTGACGGCCGTGGTGAGCATCGGGTGCATTCCGGTATTCTACGAGAACCGTGCCGAACACATCCCTCGATCGGCTGCGCGTTGTGCTGGTCCGGACGAGCCTGCCTGCCAACATTGGCGCGGCGGCGCGCGCGATGCTCACGATGGGACTCGCGCGGCTCGTGCTCGTTTCGCCGGCGCGCTTCCCGCATGCGGATGCGACCGCGCTCGCGGCCGGCGCAACGCAAGTGCTCGAAGGCGCAAATGTCGTCTCCACATTGGACGACGCGTTGGCCGGCGCCTCGCTTTCAATCGGCCTCTCCGCGCGTCCGCGCAAGTTTGCCGGTCGCGTGCTGCCGTTACGCGCCGCCGCGGCCGAAGCGGTCGGCGCCGCTTCGCAAGGTGAAGTCGCGCTCGTGTTCGGCACGGAAATGTCCGGATTGAGCAACGACGAGCTCGCGCGCTGCTCGATCGTCGCCACGATTGCCGCCAACCCCGACTACTCCTCGCTCAACCTCGCGGCGGCGGTGCAGGTCGCCGCATGGGAGCTGCGGATGGCGGTGCAGGGCGGCAACGTGTGGACCGCGCCGTGCTTCACGCCGGCGACGCACGACGACATCGAAGCGTTGTATGCACATGCCACGCGCACGCTGACGGCGCTTTCGTTCCTCGATCCACACCGCCCGCGTCGGCTGCTGCCGCGGCTACGGCGCCTCTTCGGGCGTGCGCGCCTCGAGCGCGAGGAAGTGAACATCCTGCGCGGCATCCTTGCGCGCATCGACGAAGTCCGCGCGTACCGCGAGGAAGGGCGCTGAT
>JALYSS010000211.1 GCA_030854685.1 Pseudomonadota bacterium
ACCCCAGCGCGATGACGGGGACCGTGACGCAGGCGTTGCTGTCGGTCTCCGACAAAAGCGGCATCGTCGAGCTCGCGCTCGGCCTCGCCGCGCGCGGCGTGAAGCTGCTGTCGACGGGCGGCACCGCGCGTCTGCTCGCCGGGCAGGGGCTCGATGTGACCGAGGTCGGCGGCTACACGGGCTTCCCCGAAATGCTCGACGGACGCGTCAAGACACTGCACCCGAAAATCCACGGCGGAATCCTCGGCCGGCGGGACCTTGCATCGCACCGCGCAGCGCTCGCGCAGCATGCGATTCCGACGATCGACCTCGTCGTCGTCAACCTCTACCCGTTTCGCGAAACGGTCGCCAATCCCGGCAGCACGCTCGACGACGCGATCGAGAATATCGACATCGGCGGTCCCGCGATGGTACGGTCCGCCGCGAAGAACTGGGTGCACGTCGGCGTGGTGGTGAACCCGCGGGATTACGACGACGTGCTGGGCGACCTCGACGCGAACGGCGGCGCGCTTTCAGCTGGATTCCGCTTTCGTCTCATGCAGCAGGCATTCGCCCATACCGCCGCATACGAAGGCGCCATCGCAAACTGGCTTACCGCCCGGGACGTCGATGGCAGGATCACCGGCTTTCCGCAGTCGTTGCACGTCACCGGCGACAAGCGCCAGGACATGCGCTACGGCGAAAACCCGCATCAGCGCGCCGCGCTGTATCGCGAGCCCGGCGCACGGCCTTCGGCGATCGCGTGCTATCGCCAGGTGCAGGGGAAGGAGCTTTCGTTCAACAATGTCGCGGACGCCGATGCGGCGTGGCGCTGCGTCACGGCGTTTGCCGACCCGACGTGCGTGATTGTCAAGCACGCCAATCCGTGCGGCGTCGCCACGGCTGACGCGCCGCTCGACGCCTACCGCGCGGCATTCGCAACCGACCCCGTGTCGGCATTTGGCGGCATCATCGCGTTCAACCGGCCGGTCGACGCGGCGACGCTGGAGGCGGTCGCCGCGCAATTCGTCGAGGTACTGATCGCGCCGGGCTATGCCGCCGATGCGCTGCCGGCGATCGCGAGCAAGAAGATCGTGCGCGTGCTCGAAGTGTCGTTGCCGGTTACCGGTGCACGGGACGACGAGTGGGATTTCAGACGCGTCGCCGGCGGATTGCTGGTGCAGACCGCCGACGATCGGGGCGTCGATGCGGCCGATCTGCGGGTGGTCACGACGACGGCTCCGAGTGCCGCGCAAATCAGGGATTTGCTGTTCGCCTGGCACGTCGCCTGGTTCGTCAAATCGAATGCGATCGTCTATTGCGCGGGATTGCGAACGCTCGGCATCGGCGCCGGACAGATGAGTCGCGTCGATTCGACCCGCATCGCCGCCATCAAGGCCGACAACGCCGGACTGTCGCTCGCCGGCTCGGTGGTCGCTTCCGACGCCTTCTTCCCGTTTCGTGACGGATTGGACGTCGTGGCCGACAACGGCGCGGTCGCGGTGATCCAGCCCGGCGGCAGCGTGCGGGACGAAGAAGTGATCGCGGCGGCGAACGAGCGCGGCATCGCAATGGTCTTTACCGGCGTGCGGCATTTCCGGCATTGACATGAACCATCGAGCATGACCGGACGTCGAACATGAACGTCCTCATCGTCGGCGGAGGCGGACGCGAGCACGCGCTCGCGTGGAAGGTCGCGCAATCACCGCGGGTCGAGACAGTGTTCATCGCGCCCGGCAATGCCGGCACTGCCGGCGATCCGGATCTCGTCAACGTGCCGATCGACGCGATCGCCACGCTCGTCGCATTCGCGCAGCACGAGTCGATCGGTCTCACGATCGTCGGCCCCGAGGCACCGCTCGCGGCGGGCATCGTCGACGCGTTTCGCGCCGCGGGCCTGCGCATTTTCGGTCCGACGCGCGCTGCGGCGAGACTCGAAAGCTCGAAGGACTTCGCAAAGGGCTTCATGGCGCGCCACGGGATACCGACCGCGGCGTATCGGACGTTCACCGATGCCGCCGAAGCGCACGCGCATGTGACCGCACACGGCCCACCGATTGTCGTCAAGGCTGATGGCCTTGCAGCCGGCAAAGGGGTCGTCGTCGCGATGGCGGAAGCCGAAGCGCACGCGGCGGTCGACGCGATGCTGACCGGCAATGCGCTGGGCGCGGCGGACGCACGCGTGGTGATCGAGGACTTTCTGGACGGCGAGGAAGCGAGCTTCATCGTGATGGCCGACGGCGTGAACGTATTGGCGCTCGCGTCCAGCCAGGATCACAAGCGCCTCGCCGACGGTGACGTCGGACCGAACACCGGCGGCATGGGTGCGTATTCGCCGGCGCCTGTCGTCACGCCAACGGTGCACGCGCGCATCATGCGCGATGTCATCATGCCGACGGTCAGTGGCATGGCGGCCGAAGGCACGCCGTACGCCGGCTTTCTTTACGCCGGCGTGATGGTCGATGCTGCCGGGACACCGCGTGTGCTCGAATTCAATTGCCGGCTGGGCGACCCCGAGACGCAGCCGATCATCGCGCGGCTCCGCTCGGATCTCGTCGTGCTGATCGAGCACGCGATGAACGGCACGCTCGATTGCGTCGAGGCGGAATGGGACCGGCGCGCAGCACTCACCGTCGTGCTGGCCGCCGCCGGTTATCCTGGTGAGCCGCGCCGCGGCGACGTCATCGGCGGCCTCGACCGCGTGACGCCAGACACGCATCCCGACGTGACGGTCTTCCACGCGGGGACGTCCGTCGAAGGCGAGCAGGTGAAAGTGAATGGCGGCCGCGTGCTCGGGGTTACGGCGCTTGGCGACACACTGCGCCAGGCGCAGCGTGCGGCGTACGGAGCGATCGCCGCCATCACCTTCGACGGCATGCAATACCGCAGCGACATCGGGCACCGCGCGCTCGCGCGCCGCAATCCGGCGTGATGACCGGGATGCAGGCGACGGACGACGCACCCGACATTGCCGCGGTGCGCGAATACATGAGCGGATTGCAGGCGCGAATCGTGCGCGGTCTCGAAGGCTGCGGAGAAATGCCGTTTCGCCGCGACGAGTGGCGTCGGGCGGAGGGCGGTGGCGGCGTGTCGATGTCGCTCGAAGATGGGCGGGTGTTCGAGCGGGCGGGGGTCCTGTACTCGCACGTTTTCGGCAGCGCGTTGCCGGCGTCGGCGACCGCGCATCGACCGCAACTCGCGGGCTGCGCGTGGCAAGCGCTCGGCGTGTCGCTGGTACTGCATCCGCGCAATCCGTACGCGCCCACCGTGCATCTCAACGTGCGGTATTTCTGCGCGCTGTCGCCCGCTTCGGGCGAAGTGCCGCCGGCATGGTGGTTCGGCGGCGGAATGGACCTGTCGCCGGTCTATGGCTTCGTGGAAGACGCGCGTCATTTCCATGCCGTGTGTCGCGACGCGCTCGTCCCGAGCGGCGCCGCGCTCTACCCGCTGTTCAAGCGCGGGTGCGATGCCTACTTCTACTTGAAGCATCGCGACGAAGCGCGTGGCGTCGGCGGCATTTTCTACGACGACTGGAACGAGGGCGGCTTCGCGTCCGCGTTCGCGGTGACGCGCAGCGTCGGCGATCATTTCCTCGACGCGTATGTGCCGATTCTCGAGCGCCGCCGCGAAATCCCTTACGGCGAGCGCGAGCGCGATTTTCAGGCGTACCGGCGCGGCCGCTACGTCGAGTTCAACCTCGTCTGGGATCGCGGGACGCTCTTCGGCCTGCAATCGGGCGGGCGTACCGAGGCGATCCTGCTCTCGATGCCGCCGCTCGCCCGCTGGCGCTACGAATGGACGCCCGAACCCGGCACACCCGAGGCCGCGCTGTACACCGATTTCCTGCCGGTGCGGGACTGGCTCGCATGAGTGCCGAAGGGCCGTCCCAAGGCGCGAATAGCACCCCCTTGGGGGGCAGCGCAGCGGCCGTATTGGCCAATGCGGCCGCAAGCGTGGGGGTCGTATGACCGGTTCGCTCGTGGATCCGCGTCCTGCGCGCGACGGCGCCGAGGACAAGCTGGCTGAGCAACGCATCGCCGGCGAGCAGGTATATGCCGGTGTGCTGCTTGACGTGCGCCGCGACCGGGCGCGGCTGCCCGACGGCACGGAAGCGGTGCGCGAATACATCGTCCATCCCGGTGCGGTGCTGGTCGTTCCCGTGCGCGACGACGGTCGCATGATCGTCGAGCGGCAATTCCGCTATCCGCACAACCGCGCGTTTCTCGAGTTTCCCGCAGGCAAGCTCGACCCCGGCGAAACGGCGCTTGCGACCGGGGTGCGCGAACTGGCCGAAGAAGCCGGCTACGCCGCGCGTGTCTGGACGCGGCTTGGCGTCATTCATCCGGTCATTTCCTATTCGACGGAGGCGATCGAGCTCTACGCGGCGCGCGGTCTCACGCACGTCGGCGCGAAGCTCGATCCCGGCGAATTCCTCGAGATCATCGAGTGCACGGAAGCGCAGCTGTGCGACGCGATCGATGAAGGACGAGTGACCGACGCGAAAACCATCGCGGCGCTGGCGCTGTACTCCCGCTGGACGAGCGCGCCGTCGCGCAGCATCGACCTGCGCATAACTGGCGTCGTGCAAGGCGTCGGCTATCGGGAGTGGGCCATGCAAACTGCGCGCGCCGCAGGCCTCGCGGGATGGGTGCGCAATTGCGCTGACGGATGCGTCGAAGCGCGGGTGCAGGGAGGCACCGTCGCGTGCGAACGGTTTGTCGATGCGTGCCGACGCGGTCCGCGCGCGGCGAGTGTCGAGCTGATCGCGATTACGCGCAGCCCATGCGATCCGGCGCTTTCGGACTTCGAATTGCGGCGTTCGGAGTAAGACGTTGCAAGCCGTGCGTCCCGGCGGCTTGCGGTTCAGTGCGCCGTCTCTTCCGCCCTTGCCGGCGCGTCCCTGGCTTGCGACGCCAGCCCGCGCATGCCGCCCGCGAGGAACGCTATCAGTTGCTCGGCGCTGGGCGTATACGGCGGTGCACTGCCGCCCGCCTTGCATCGCGCGCGAGCGTCGTGCTCGAGCAGCAGGCGACAATGGCGGAAGCCGGCTGCCAGCGCGGCGTCGTCAACCCCCGGCAATGCATGCCGCAGGGCGGCGAGACATTCGCGGTAAACGCTACCGAAGTGGCGCAGCATGATGGAGTCGGAAGGATCGTGACCCGCGAGACGGGCCACCAGACACAGGTAATTGCGCCACGTCGACGCCTCGTCCTGATCGAGCGTCGCGAAGGGCCGGCCGTAAGCCCACAGTACGTCTTCGACCGTCCAGGCACCGCGCGAGCGCAGCGCCGCAAGTGCGTCGTGCTGCATCGCAAGGAGCTGCCCTGCACGGCGCGCGAGCGCCTCCTCGATCAACTGCTCCTTGCTGCCGAAATGATAGTTGAGCAGTGCGACGTGCGCTTCGGCACGTGACGCGATCGTCCGGTGCGTGAGCGGCTTGAAGCCGTAATCGGCGATCAGCCCCTCGACCGCATCGAGCAGCCGGCTGCGGGTGTCGTCACCGCGTCGCCGTTCTGTGGGCCGGGGTATATCCGTTCCGATGGAGCCGAGAGCGTGATCAAGGGGCATGGACGCAGTTCCCGAGCGGTGGATCGTGCACGCGATTTACGGCTCATCGTAGCGACGCCCTACGTCATGCCCCAGCGGACGGACGATCAGATTGATGTAGGACTGCGCCGACAGGTCAGGCCACGTCGTAGACGTCCTTCCAGGCGGCGTACGACGCGGCGGCCGACCACGGCAGCGCGAGCAGCAAGCCGATGCCGCTGGTTGCGAGACCCAGCATCAACAGCGCGAATGACAGCGCACCGTATAGCGCGAGCGGTACGATATTGCGTGCGAACGCGGCGCCGCTTTGCGCGAAGGCGTCGCGGAAGCCCACGCCGTCGAACAAGGCCGCGAACGGCACAAACGTCACCGGCAGCGATACGACGATGCCGGCTGCATACGTCGCGACGAGCGTCGTGCCGGAAATCGAATCGGCGTTGCTTGCCGGCGCCAGCATGTTGAAGTCGCCAACCACATTCGCGACCAGCGCTTCCGCCGCAAAGACGATGAGGGCGGACGCGATGACCGCCGCGAGTGCGCGAGGCGGCGCCGCGGCCACTGCGACGACGTGCCGAAACCGCGGGCGATCGCCGCGATCGGCCGCCAGACTTGCGTACAGGAGGCCGCATTCGGCAAGCGGCAGCAGCAATTGCGCGAGCGCGATGCCGACGACGGGCACCAGGTTCAGCGCGATGTTCGCAATGACGATGACGAGCGCGATGCCGCAAAAGGTCGCCGGGCCCCGCTTCCACAGTCGCATCGCGTCCGCGTACCAGTTGAACGCGTGCTGCGCCGGCACGGCGCGGATCGCGCGCCGGGGCGGTCCGGACCCGTCGACGGGAGGCGTCGCCCCCGGAGAGGGATTGGTGCCGGAAATGCGGAGCGCCTCGTGAAAGTGAGTATCGAGCCGTCGCTCTCAGGCCGCTTCACCGAGGTAGGCGGCGCGTACCTTCGGGTCGTGCAACAAATCGGCGGCGTTGCCCGCGAGTGTAACCTCGCCGGACTCCATCACATATCCGCGATCGCTCACTGCGAGTGCGAGCTTCGCGTTCTGCTCGACGAGGAGAATCGTCACGCCTTCCTGCGCGACTAAGAGGATCGTTTCGAACACCTTCTGCACCATCAGCGGCGCGAGTCCCATCGACGGCTCGTCGAGCAGGAGGAGCCGTGGCCGCGACATCATTGCGCGGGCAATTGCGAGCATCTGCTGCTCGCCGCCCGACAGCGTCCCCGCGGTTTGCCGGCGGCGCTCCTTGAGACGCGGAAACACCGTGAACGCGCGCTCGGTGTCGTTGCGGATCGCGTCGCGGTCGCGCCTGGCGTAGGCGCCCATCGCGAGGTTCTCCTCGATCGTCAGCGCGCCGAACACGCCGCGGCCTTCGGGCACCAGCGCGAGCCCACGGCGCACCAGCGTGAACGGTGGCCGGCCGGTGATGTCCTCGCCGGCATAGCGAATCGTCCCGCTTTTGACTGGCAGCAAGCCGCAGATACCCTTCAGCGTCGTTGTCTTGCCAGCGCCGTTGGCGCCGATCAGGCACACGAGCTCGCCGCTGCCGACGGTGACATCGATGCCCTTGACCGCCTGGATGCCGCCGTAGCTGACCGCAAGACGGTCGAGTGCCAGCAGCGGTTCGGATTTTGGGGTGCTCACGTCACGCCCGCTTCAGGTTCAGCTCGACGTCGCCGCCGAGATACGCGGCGATCACCTTTTCGTCCTTCTGCACTTGCGACGCGATGCCTTCGGCGATCGTCTTGCCGTAATCGAGCACGAGCACGCGATCGCAGATACTCATGACGAGTTTCATGTCATGCTCGATCAGGAGGATGGTCGTGCCGTCCTGGCGGATGCGCTCGAGCAGCGCGCGGAGCGCCGCCGTTTCGGTGGCATTCATGCCGGCGGCCGGCTCGTCGAGTGCCAGGAGACGCGGATCGGTTGCGAGCGCGCGTGCGATTTCGAGGCGCCGCTGGTCGCCGTACGCAAGGTGTTTCGCGAGATCGTTCGCGCGGCGGTGCACACCGACGTATTCGAGGAGCTCGTAGCCGCGCTTCTCGATCGCACGTTCCTCGGCGCGCGTGCCCGCGTTGCGGAAAATCGCGCCGAAAACCGTCGCGTGCGTGCGGACATGACGCCCGACCATCACGTTCTCGAGCGCCGACAGGTTGGCGAAGAGCCGGATGTTCTGGAACGTGCGCGCAATGCCGCGCTCGGCAACCTGATGCGGCTTGAGCCCGGCGAGCGTGCGGCCTTCGAACGTGAAACGACCCTCGTCGGCGGGATAGAGGCCGGTCAGCACGTTGAAAAGCGACGTCTTGCCGGCGCCGTTCGGCCCGATCAGCCCGTATATCTCGCGTTGCCGTATCGTGAAGCTCACCTCGGAAAGCGCCTGCACGCCGCCGAAGCGCTTCGTGATGCCGTCCGCGACCAGGAGTTCGGATGCCGTCATCATATTGCCCGCGCTGATTCGAGCTCGCGCTTGCGCAGCGCGGAGGGGAGGATGCCGGCCGGACGAAACAGCATCATCGCGACGAGCGTGATGCCGAAGAGCAGCATGCGAATGACCTCGGGGTCGATCAGCGTGCGGCCGAACAGCGCACGCTGCGCCGGTCCGACCGTATAGCGAAGCACCTCGGGCACGAACGACAGCAACAGCGCGCCGAGGATCACTCCCCAGATGTTCCCCATGCCGCCCAGCACCACCATCGCGAGGACGTTGACGGACTCGACCAGGACGAAGCTCTCGGGGCTGATGAAGCCCTGCAGCGCCGAGAACATGCCGCCGGCGACACCTCCGAACGACGCGCCCATCGCAAAGGCCAGCAACTTCATGTTGCGCGTGTTGATGCCCATCGCACGCGCCGCGATCTCGTCTTCGCGAATGGCCTCCCAGGCGCGCCCGATCCGCGAATCCTGGAGCCGCAGGTTGATCACGATCACGACCAGCACCACGACGAGCAGCAGATAGTAGTACTTGATCGGTCCGCTGAACGTGAGGCTCGCGATCTTCTGCGTCGTCGCGAAGCTGAACGAACCCAGACGGAACGGATCGATCTGCACGATGCCTTGCGCGCCGTTGGTGATGTTTACCGGTTGCGACAGGTTGTTGAGGAAGATCCGGACGATCTCGCCGAAACCGAGCGTGACAATCGCGAGGTAGTCGCCGCGCAGCTTGAGCGTGGGCGTGCCGAGCAGCACGCCGAAAAAGCAGGCGACGAGCGCGCCGATCGGCAGGATCGCCCAGAATGGCCAGTGCACGCCGAACTGCGGACTCGCGAGCAACGCATACGTGTACGCGCCGACCGCGTAGAACGCGATGTAGCCGAGGTCGAGCAACCCGGCGAAGCCGACGACGATGTTGAGCCCGAGCGACAGCAGCACGTAGAGGAGCGCGAGGTTCGTGATGCGCACCCATGCCGTGCCGATATCGGCCAACGCGAACGGTATGACGGCCAGTGCGATCGCGATCAGGACGATGCCGATCGTCGCGACCGCGGGATGCTTCGCGTCGACGGGCATGTGCATCACGCCCGATCCGAAACGCGTTCGCCAAGCAGCCCCGACGGACGGAACACCAGGACGGCGATCAGCACGAAGAATGCGAACACGTCCTGGTAGTTGCTGCCGAACAGCGACAGGTTCGGGTCCCCTGCGCAGCGCTCCGCGATGGCCGACGACCAGTGCGAAAGCTGGCACAGGTTCGTCAGGTCACCGACGTAACCGGCGCCGAGGGCCTCGATGATGCCGAGCAGCAAGCCACCGAGCATCGCGCCGCCGATGTTGCCGATGCCGCCGAGCACGGCGGCCGAAAACGCCTTCAATCCGAGCAGGAAGCCCATCTGATACGTCGCGATGCCGTAATACGTGCCCACCATCACGCCCGCGACGGCCGCGAGGCCTGCGCCGATCGCGAACGTCAGCGCGATCACGCGATCGATGTCGATGCCCATCAGCCCGGCGATTTCCTGGCTCTGCGACGTCGCCCGCATCGCGATGCCGAGCTTCGTCCGATAGATGAGCGCGAGGAGCCCCCCCATCATCGCGATCGAGAGGACGATGATCGCTACCTGGACGTTGGTGATGCGTGCGCCGTCCGGGCTGCTCGTGACGTGGTACGAGACGACGTCGACAATCTGGGGGTACGAGAGCGGATTGCGGCTCCAGATGATCAATGCGACGTGCTGCAGGATGATCGACAGGCCGATCGCGGTGATGAGCGGCGCGAGCCGCGGCGCGCGGCGCAGCGGTCGGTACGCGACGCGCTCGAGCACGTAACCGACGCCCATGCAAACCGGAATCGCGACCAGCACGCCGGCCAGTACGATGGCGATCGGCGGCAACCCGACGTGTGCCCCGATGAGGCCGTTGATGACGGAGAGTGACACCATCGCGCCGATCATCACCACTTCGCCGTGGGCGAAGTTGATGAGCTGGACGATGCCGTACACCATCGTGTAGCCGAGCGCGACGATCGCATACACGCTGCCGAGCGTCAGCCCGTTCACGAGCTGCTGCAGGAAAATGTCCAAGTAATTCCGAGCGAGCCGATAAGGGAACCGTGCGGATTATGGGGTCAGAGCCGTAA
>JALYSS010000259.1 GCA_030854685.1 Pseudomonadota bacterium
GATCAGGACCACAATGCCGAGCGTGCCGCTCGGCCAATAACCCCATCCGGAACTGTACCCCATGAAGGTAGTGCGCCGACCAGTAAAAGAATGATGATGATCAGAGCAATCAGCGAAATCGACATGACGACCTCCGTGCAGCCAAGTGCGGGAAGAGCGTACCGACTGACATCGGTGCCGCTATTTTCCTGCGGTGACATGTAAGAATTACGTACGAGTCGATGGCGGCCGTGACCCGGTGCTGTACGACGCCTCTTGAAGCCGCTGCTGCCGCCCGCTTCGCGATATGCTCCAAGCAACGCATGTGCCTGACATGTTGCCGCTATATCAACGGAAACGCATATGAATCAACTGGATTTCAGGAACCGCCGTGCCGTCGTGACCGGCGGCGCAGCGGGCATCGGTCTCGCGGTCGCGCATCGACTCGCGGCGAGCGGCGCCAGGGTTGCCATCTGGGATCGTGACGAGCGCGCGTTGGCGAGCGCGAACGAGAAGGTCGAGGGCGGCGCGCTCACGCAAGCGCTCGACGTCACCGATGATCGGGCGGTGGAGCGCGCGGCCCGGACGACTGCCGATCGGCTGGGCGGTATCGATGTGCTCGTCTGCTCAGCGGGCATTACCGGCCCGAACACGACGACGTGGGAATACCCGGTCGAGGCGTGGCGACAAGTGTTCGACGTCAACGTGCACGGTCTCTTCTACTGCAACCGCGCGGTCGTGCCGATCATGCGCAAGACCGGTTACGGACGTATCGTCAACATCGCGTCCGTCGCTGGCAAGGAAGGCAATCCGAACGCACCCGCCTACAGCGCGTCGAAGGCCGCGGTGATCGGACTCACCAAGTCGCTCGGCAAGGAGCTCGCGAAAACTGACATTCGAGTCAATTGCGTGACACCCGCCGCGGTGCGCACGGCGATATTCGATCAGATGACGCAGCAGCACATCGATTTCATGCTGTCGAAAATACCTCTGGGACGCTTCGGCGATGTCGGCGAAATCGCGGCGCTCGTCTGCTGGCTCGCATCCGAGGACTGCTCGTTCACGACCGGCGCGGTGTTCGATGCGTCGGGTGGGCGCGCGACGTACTGATCGCGGGTGCTCGAATCAGCCACCTACGCGCAGCATGATCTTCCCGATGTGCTTCGAAGACTCCATGAGCGCGTGGGCTTTCGTCGCATCGGCAAGGTCGAACGTCGCGTGAATGACCGACTTCACCTTGCCTTGCTCGAGCAGCGGCCAGACCCTTTCGCGCAATTCGCGTGCAAGCATCGCCTTGCGTTCAGGCGGACTCGCGCGCAACGTCGATCCCGTCACGGTCAGGCGTTTCAGCAGAATGAAGCGCCAGTCGCATTCGACGCGGCTGCCCTTGAGAAACGCGATCTGCGCCAGGCGGCCTTCGAGCGCGAGGCATTTCAGGTTGCGCTCGACATAGTCACCGCCGACCATGTCGAGAATCACGTCGACGCCGCGCTTGTTGGTGATCCGCTTCACCTCCGCGGCGAAATCCTGCGTTTTGTAATCGATCGCGTAGTCGGCGCCCATCTCGAGACAGAACGCCGTTTTCTCGGGACTGCCCGCGGTCGTGACGACGGTCGAGCCGAGTGCCTTGGCGAGCTGAATCGCCGCGAGGCCGATGCCGCTCGTCCCGCCGTGCACGAGAAACCATTCGCCGCGCACGAGTCCCGCTCGATCGAATACGTTGTTCCAGACGGTGTAGTAGTTCTCCGGCAAGCCGGCCGCCTGCTCGAGCGACCATCCTTTGGGAATCGGCAGGCACCATGCAGCCGGCGTGACGCAATACTGCGCGTAGCCTCCGCCGGGCGTCAGCGCACAGACATCATCGCCAACGTTCCACTGGGTGACATTCGCGCCGCGGGCGACGATGCGTCCGGCGACTTCGAGACCGAGAATCGGCGACGCATCCGGCGGCGGTGGATACGTGCCGGCACGCTGCGCGCAATCGGGCCGATTGACGCCGGCATAAGCGACCTCGATCAGCACGTCATCCGCACTCGGCTGCGGCACCGCAGCTTGCGCAATGTGCATCACGTCCGGCGCACCGGGTTGTGTAATCGCGATATGACGCATCGATTCGGGAATTGCCATGGCGGACGCTCCTGGATCCAAACGGCGATTCTACGATTCCCCCGCCTCGCCGCCTCGGGTGGGATCGCATGCGCTGCGGCGTTGCTCAGCGAATTCCGAACAACTGGCGAGCGTTGCCACCGGCGATCAGCGCGCGCTCATGGGGCGAAAGACTTGCGCACTGATCGACGATGACCAGCGGATCGGCATCGGCCATGTCGAACGGATAATCGGTACCGAGCATGACACGTTCGGCGCCCGCCAGTCCGATGAGCGTCCGCAGCGTATCGGAGCGGAATACGCAGGTGTCGAACCATAACCGTTTCACGTAGGCCGATGGCGGTTCCGGAATCAGCTTGCGCACTTCGGGGCGAACCTTCCATGCGTGGTCCATTCGCCCGACGTAGAAGGGGAAATAGCCGCCGCCGTGCGCGATGCATACCCGCAGGTCCGGAAAGCGGTCGAGTACGCCGCCGAATATGAGATGGGAGAGCGCGAGCACCTCCTCGAGCGGCTGGCCGACGGCATTCACCATGAAGAATTCGTCGAAACGAAAGCCGTGCGAGAAACCGAGCGGGTGAATGAACAGCGGTGCGCGCAGCGCAGTGAGCCGCGCGTAGAGCGGATCGAAGCCGCGGTGCGATAGCTCGAGCTCGTTGACGCGCGAATCGATCTGGAAGCCTCTCAGTCCGAGCTCGTTCACGCACCGCGCCGCCTCGTCCACCGCTGCGGCAATGTCGCGCATCGGCAGCGTGCCCATGCCGAAAAACCGGTCCGGCATCGGTGCGATCATGGCCGCGACATGGTCGTTTTGCGCACGCGAGACGGCGACGTTCAACGCGGGTTCGGCCCAGTAATGCTGCTGGCCCGGCGCGGGAATCACCACCTGTGCATCGACGCGCATGGCCGCCATATCCGCCAGGCGCACGTCCAGGTTGCGGAACTTGGGGGCGATCCGCTTGATCTCGGTCGCGTCGGTGAGCTTCGAATCCTCGCCCATGTCGCGCTGGTAGGGCATCGCGGCGGGATCGTAGCGTCCCTTCACCATTGCATCGGCGTCGACACTGAAGGTATGGGTGTGCATGTCGATTACCTGCATCGATCAATCCTCATGGGTCGAAGTCGGCGTCAGATGCCGAGAAAGCGATGCATCGTTGCGCGATCCTGGCGCAGGACGTCGACCGCGCCGTGATGCACGATGCTGCCCGTTTCAAGGATGTAGGCCTCGTCCGCGACCGCCAGCGCGCTGTACAGGTTCTGCTCCACCAGCAGGATGGCGTATCCCAGTTGCCGGAGCTCGACCACGATGCGCTCCAGATGCTGCACCATCACCGGCGCGAGACCTTCGGAAGGCTCGTCCATCAGGAGCAGCTCGGGGTTCAGCGTCAGAGCGCGCGCCACCGCCAGCATTTGCCGCTCGCCGCCCGAAAGCTGGTGACCGCGATGATGCTTGCGTTCCTCGAGGCGAGGGAAGAGCTCGAACACTCGCGCTGCATTCCATCCCGAACGGCTTCGCGCGTTTTTGCCGAGCATCGTCAGGTGTTCGGTGACCGTGAGGGACGCGAACAGGCGTCTCCCCTGGGGAACGAGGCCGATGCGCCGCTGCGCGACTTCGTGGGGGCGCAGACCGCGCAATTCCTGGCCATGGAACCGGATGCTGCCTTCCAGGACGCGAGGAGGAACCATGCCCATGATCGAGCGGATCAGCGTCGTCTTGCCCATGCCGTTGCGTCCGAGCAGCGCCACCACGCGGCCCTTGCCGACGCTCATCGATACGCCGCGCAGCACATGGGCATCGCCGTAGGCCGCGTGCAGGTTGGTGATCTCAAGCATCGTGCGGCTTGCCCAGGTAAACCTCCTGCACGCGTTCGTTGGCGCGGATTTCGTCCGGGGTACCCTCGACGAGCACTCTGCCGTTGTGCATGCACGTTACGTGATCGACGAGGCTCAAGGCGAGATCGATGTCGTGCTCGATCAGCAGGAGCGTCAACGTCCGCGGCAGCGCGCCGATCGTCGCCGCCATGGCGAGACGCTCCGCCGCCGACAGTCCGGCCGCAGGCTCGTCCAGTAGCAGCAGCGTCGGCTTGCTCGACAGCGCGAGCGCAAACTCGAGCTGTCGCTGCTCGCCGTAGGAGAGTGTGCGCGTCAGATCGCCGCGGCGAACGCGAAGGCCGCCCGTGGTCAGTGCCTCCTCGACGCGTCGTGCTTCCGCGCCCTTCGGCGTATCGCTGCCCAGCAACGAAAATTTGCGGCAGTTCAAGCTGCGCACTGCCAGGCGCAAGTTCTCCTCGACGGTCAGTCCGGCGAACAGATTCGTGATCTGATACGTGCGTCCCATGCCAAGTGCCGCGCGCCGGTGGGTCCGCAGATGCGTCACGTCACGCCCCGCAAAGCTTACGGTGCCGCCGGAAATCGGCACCTCTCCTGCGATGGCGTTGAACAGCGTGGTCTTGCCGGCGCCGTTCGGTCCGATGATTGCGCGGCGCTCGCCGGCGCCAATGCCGAGTGAAATGCCGTCGACGGCGCGCAGCGCGCCGAAGCTGACGCCGACATCTTCAAGGCACAGCAAGGGATCGGACATGAACGGCGGGGGCGTAGTCGACGCGCTGCTACCGGGTGCAAGGACCGCACGCGGCGCGCAGCGCGCACGGACGCGCGGCTACCTTGCAGGATGACGTGCCCGAAGGCGACGCGCCCGCACGCAGCGGCGCCATGCGGGCGCCACCGTTCATGTTCAGGATTTCTTGATGCCCTGAAACGTGCGGCTGTACGACGGCTGCTTCAAATAGGTCTCGGGATCGTATTTTCCGAACTGCGAGACATTGGGAACGGTCTCCAGCGGTACGTTCCAGTACTTTCCATCGGGACGGCGCTTCACTTCGCGGATATAGACGTCGTAGATCGGATTGCCGTAGGCATCGAGGCGCACCGGACGACCGAGTGGCGAGTCGTTGAGGACTGTCTTGCGTATCGCATCGAGAAATTTCGGCCGATCCTCGACATTGCCATTGACTGCGGTCATGCCTGCGGCCATCCACATCGCGCCGGAATACATCGAGAAGCCGTAAAGCGACGGCAGCTTGTTGAACGCTTTCTCGTACTCGGCGACAAATTTCGCGGTCGCAGGCGCGTCGCTGCCCTCGCAGAACTGCGCCGACGAGATGATGCCGTCGCACTCCGCGCCGAGGGTGCGGATGACCGATTGGTCGGTGAGGTTCATGCAACCCAGCATCGGGATCTTGCTCTTCAATCCGAAGTTGGCGTATTGCTGGATAAAGCGATTGGCATCGGCGCCCGTCTCCATCACGTAGACCACATCGGGATTGAGGTTCTGGATCTGCGCGAGGTAAGGACTGAAGTCGGCGGTATTGAGCGGCTGCCAGAACTGCTGGACCACCGCTCCGCCGAGCTCGGTGAACGTCTGGCAAAAGCCGCCGCACTGCTCATAGCCGAACGTGTAGTCCTGTGAGATCGTGACCACCTTGCGGTAGCCCTTCTTGTGATACGCATAGTCCGCCAGCGGGCGTGGCATCTGGCTGGCGGAATAACCGGCGATGCGGATGACGTTCGGTATGCGCTTGCGCTGGGTCAGGTCGTCTGCGGCGATGATCGGGATGAAATAGGGTACGCCGTTGCCTTTGACGTACTCGGCGACGGCAAGCCCGGTGTTCGCCAAAAGGTCGCCGATGAGCATCTGGACGTTGCGCTGCTCGACCAAGCGCCGTGCCTTTTGCAGCGCGGTATCCGGGTTGCTCGCATCATCCTCCACGATGATTTCGATCTCGCGCCCGGCGAGCTTGCGTCCGTGCTGGTCCCAGAACAGGTTGAATCCTTCCACCATTTCCTTGCCACCGGCAGCAACCACGCCGGTGAGCGGCGCCAGCAGTCCGATGCGAATGGGACCGGTCTCACCGAACGCGGACGGAAGCAGCGGCCCGGCCGCGGCAACGGTATTCGCCGCGATCACGGCACCGGCAGACTTTATGAATTTGCGGCGATCCATGCGGAAATCCTCTCATTGAAGTGATCAAGTCGCATTTCGGCCACGCCGTCGCGCGAGCACGGCGCGTCCCCAGCCCAGCAATCCTTCGGGCGCAAAAATCATGGTGACGATGAACATGAGTCCGAGCACCATCGGCCAGCGCTCGGTATAGAAGCTTACGAGGTTCTCGAGGGTGATGATGACGACCGCGCCGACCAACCCTCCGAACAGGGTCCCCACGCCGCCGACGATCACCATCAGCAAGCCTTCGACGGACTGTGCCAGGGCCACGGTCGACGGGCTGACGAAGCTGTTGAAGAACGCGTACAGCGCGCCGGCGAGGCCGGCAAAGAATCCGGAGACGGTGAAGGCGATGAAGAGGTGCAGCGGCACGTTGTAGCCGAGCGCACGCATCCGCGAATCGCTTTCACGAATACCCTGCAGCGTCAGACCGAATGGGGAGTGCGCAAAGCGCCACATCAGCCAGGTCATGAGGCTGGTCACGGTCAGGATGAAAAAGTAGAACACCACCTGCGGCGCAAGCCACGCCGGCACGACCGCGCCGCGCAGCCCGTTTTCGCCTCCGGTCACCGACGTCCAGCGCAGGCACATGCCCCATACGATCATGCCCAATGCGAGCGTCAGCAGCAGGAAATAGACGCCCGAGGTTCGTACGGCGAGCAAGGCGAAGATCGCTGCCGCGGCGGTCGCGGCAGCGACGCCGAGCAGCACCGCGACCCACGGCGAGCCCCCCGCTGTCGTCACATGGTAAAGCACCACGTACGTGGCGATACCGAAGATTGCCCCGTGGCCGAGCGATACGCGTCCCGCGAAGCCCGCGAGAAGATCGATCGACATCGCCAGCGTGGCGAAGATCATCATCTCGATGACCAGGCTGGTTTTGTAGCCGGGAACCACGAATGGGACCGCCGCCAGCAGTACGAGGCAGGCGAGCGCGACGCCGGCGCGTGCTCGTCGCGTCATTACGCGAAGCTCTTTCATGCCGCGCGGCCGAACAAGCCGAGGGGCCGAAACGCAAGCAACAGCGCCATGGGTCCGAAAATCACGAAATAGGCGAGTTCGGGAAACCATACCTGGCCGAAAGTTGCGAGCATGCCCACGAAAATGCTGCCGATGGCGGTCCCGGCCAGATTGCCGCGCCCACCGATGATCACCACCGCCAGGCTGTACACCAGGATGTCGGAATCGGCAGTCGGATAAAGCGTGAGGAACGCGCCTCCCATGACACCACCGATTCCGGCCAGCGCCGAGCCCAGCATGAACGTATAAATGAAGACGTGCTGAATGTCGATGCCCATTGCGTCGACCATCTCGGCATCATCGACACCGGCGCGGATCAATGCGCCGAGGCGTGTGTAGCGTAGCAGCAACCACAAGGCGATGAAAACGAAAACGCTGAACAGCAGCAGGAACAGGCGGTATTTCGGATAGGCCATAGCACCCAGCCGCCATGGCCCGCGGAGCACCTCCGGGACCTGGACGGAAAACGCATCACCGCCAAAGATCACCAGCGCCAGATCGTCCAGCACCAGCGCCAGGCCCAGAGTGAGCAGGACCTGTCGCAGCACGTTGCCGCCGACGAAGCGCAGCAGCAATGTGTAGGTCAGGTATCCGATGGCGGCGACCGCGATCGCAGCGCCGATGATCGCAAGCAGAAAGCTGCCGGTCCTGCTCGCGATCACCAGGCCGATGTAGCCACCGATCAAATACAGCGCGCCGTGCGCCAGATTGACGATGCGCATCAGCCCGAAGATGAGCGTGAAACCGCTGGCCACGATAAACAGCAGCGCAGCAAACGTCGCACCGTTCAACGCCTGAAAGACGGTCATCGACACGTCAACGCCCCCTTGGCGTCAACTGCGCGCGTGCGTTGCTGCGTCGGCGCGCAGCGCCTGGTACCAGTCGAGAATCTGCTCGCCGGTCCAGAACAGGACGCCGTCGCGGCCGTGAATGTCCTCGAAGACCCGGCGAAAGTGCTTGACCCGGTGCGGCGCGCCCATGATGTACGGATGAACCACCAGCGCCATGATCCTTGCCGAATCGCGCGCGTCCTCGTAGAGCTGCTCGAACTGGTCGATAGCGCGCTCGAAATACTCACTGGCCTTGTGGTGCTGAATGAGCATCATTGCGACGTCGTTGCATTCCTGCGTGTAGGGAATGTTGACGATCGTACCGTCGCGCGTCTTCAATGAGACCGGCTGGTCGTCGAGCACCCAGTCGCACACGTATTCATACCCTTCCTCGACCAGGATGTCGGGCGTCTCCCACGTTTCGGTCAATCCGGGTCCGAGCCAGCCTCGTGGCGGCTTGCCGGTGAGCCGCGCAATCGCCGCAGCGGTGTCGCGGATGGCCTGACGTTCGTTGTCGACCTTCTGCATGTTCTTCTGCGTGAAGCCGTGCCCGATGAACTCCCAGCCACGGCTGTGCGCCGCCGCGGCGATGGGCGCGTAGGTCTTTATGCAGGAACCGTTGATCGCGAGCGCGGCCTTGATCCGGAAGCGATCGAGGACATCGAGAATGCGCCAGAAGCCAACCCGGTTGCCGTACTCGTGCCACGCCCAGTTTGGAATGTCCGGCGTCGGCGTTCCACCGGCGGGCGGCGTCAGTACCGTGCGCGGCATCGGCTGGTTGATGTCCCATTCCTCGACGTTGACGATGACCCAGAAGACCACGCGCGCGCCGCCCGGTAGCCGCAACGGTGCACGCGCGACGATCGGAGAATAGGCCAGTCGTTCGGTCGGCAGCATGAGGTTGCCGCGTCGTATCAACACGGCGGCTATGCGGTTGCACCCTGCCGTGCCTGCAAATACCAGTCGAGGATCTGCTCGCCATTCCAGTGCAGGACGCCAGTGTGGCGGCCGATGTGATCGTACACGGCCTCGAGATATTTGATCCGGTGCGGCTGCCCGCTGATGTAGGGATGGATGGCGATCGCCATGATCTTGGCGCGACCGGTCCCCTCCGCATGCAAGCGATCGAACGTGTCGATGCAGCGCTGCTGGAAGTAGGCCGATTCATGATGCTGCACGATCATCATCGGGATGTCGTTCAACTCCACGCTGTAGGGCAGCGTGACCAGCGGCCCATTCGCCGTATGAATCGTCGTGGGCTCGTCGTCGTACACCCAGTCGCCGATGTACTTGATGCCAGCACCGACGAGGAGCTCGGGTGTTTCGTAGGTCTGCGTGAGTCCCGGACCGAGCCAGCCTACCGGGCGCTTGCCGGTGAACTTTTCGATGGTATCGAGCGAGCGCTCGATCATCGCCTTCTGGTCCTCGACCTTGTGAATCGGCATCTGCTCGAACGCATGTCCCATGAATTCCCACCCGGCATCGCGACAAGCCGCCGCTACCGGCGGATAGTCGAGGCACACGCGCGCATTGATCGACAGCGTGGGACGAATGCCGAGCCGGTCATAGAGCGACTTGAAGCGCCAGAAGCCCACGCGCATCCCGTATTCGTGCCAGGTCCAATTGGGGACGTCGGGTAGCAGCACCTGGCCCGCGGGTGCGGGAATCACCTGCCGCGCCATCGGACGCGAGATGTCCCAGACTTCGAGATTGACAATCGTCCAGATGGCGATCTGCGCGCCACCAGGCAGCTTGAGCGCCGGGCGCTCGATGATCGGGCTATACGCGACACGCTCACGTGGCAACATGTTTTCTGCTTCGCCTTTTATTGAGTGCGGTGGCTGGCGTCGTCGGCGCCGGGACGGGCGCCAATCTCGGGTAGCGCCAGAATCTCGTCCGCGTTCATCACGAACCCGAACGCGGTACGGATGCAGGCGAGTGCGGCCTCGTGCAGCGCGGCGCCATCCATCGTTTCCACGCAGTCGCTGGCCACCAGCACCGCGTAATCCTTCGAGCAGGCGGCCGCCACCGTGGATAGCACACAGCTGTTTGTGTTGACGCCGGTGATGATCAGCGTGTTGATGCCGTGTGACCTGAGCAGGAAATCGAGATCGGTTCCCACGAAGCAGTCATAGCGCTTTTTGGTATCCACCACCCAGTCGCGCGCATCCTGCAGGCCGGGCATGATCGTACAGCCGGGCAGGTGCATCAGGTTATGCTCGAGCACGTTCTTGCGCGGATTGTCGGGGTTCTCCGCACGCGTTCGCCAGAATGGGTTGGCGCGGATTTCCTCGCGGTCGCGATAGCGGGTGACGAGATGCACGATCGGGATGCCGGCGGTGCGGCAGGCGTCGAACAGTCGCCGGTTCGCCGCCACCACGCGCTGTGCGGCGGCGACGTCGAGCGGCATCGTCGCGACGGAAGGATCGAGGTGGCCGCGGTGCAGGTCGATGCCGA
>JALYSS010000280.1 GCA_030854685.1 Pseudomonadota bacterium
AACCACGGCCCACTGGTCAGGTACAAATCGCCGGAGAAAAGCGTACGGCCAGATTGCGGTTGGTAAAACGCGGCTGCGGTGTACCACGTCGGACGATTGTCGGGGCCATAGACGAACACGTCGACGAACAGCACATCGGCTTGCTGCAATACCGATGCGCCCCAGCCGGATTCGTCCGGGTTCCACCACTGATCGCTGAAATTGGTGCCTGACGAAGCCTGGGCAGCGGTCATGAACGAACATGCGGTGCCCATCGCGAGGGCGGCCAAAAGCATGCGGAATGCGTGCATCATTTTCTCCTGCGAAAATCGAGGGTGGGTCGAGCCTGGAAAGGCCTGCCATCTTTCCCGGTCGACACCGCGGTGACCATCAGCGAAGCGCAGCACGCGCCGTAGGTCTCGTCCTACTACGAGGATTAAAGCGATCGTGCCCGGTCATGCGCGCTTGCGGCGCACGGCGGAGTTCTTTTCCGCCGACACCTTGTGCGCGTCGGCCACCTTGGCCCCGCCGGTCTTGTCGATGCTTTTCTTCAGAAGCTCCATCAAGTCGATCACCTGCGCGGAGCGAGGTTCGGCTGTCTCACCTTCCGGCTTGGTCAGCACCTTCGTCTCGCCGCGTTTGACCTTCTCTTCGATCCGGTGCAGCAGATCGTCGTTGTACGTGTCCTCGAACTCCTCGGGCTTCCACGGACCGGCCATGTCCTTGATCAGCCTTTGCGCAAGGTCCAGTTCCTTCGCGGTCAGACCTGCACTCTTGAGCGACATCGGCGGGAAGTTGAATTCCTTTTGCGCGCGGATCTCGTTCGCGTAACGCAAGGTGATCATCATCAGCGCTTCGTCGACGGGCACGACGGCGGCCAGGTGATGCGCCGTCCGAATGACGACCTGGCCAACGCCGACCTTGCCCGTCGAGCGCATCGTCTCGCGCAACAGCGCATAGACTTTCTGGCCACGTTCGCCGGGAACGAGGTAGTACGGCGTCTCGAAATACTGCGGTGGAATGCTCTGCGCGTCGACGAACGTCGCGATTTCCACCGAGCGCGCCTGCTGGACGTTCGCGCGCCGGAAGTCCTCTTCGCTCATCACGACGTACTGGTCCTTTTCGTATTCGTAACCTTTGACGATGTCGTTCCACGGCACTTCGGCGCCCGTCGTCTTGTTATAGCGCTTGTAACCGACGGGACTGAAATCGCGCTTGTCGAGCATCGAGAACGAAAGCTGATGCGATTGCGCTGCCGGATAGAGTTCCACGGGCACATTGACCAGTCCGAAGCTGATCGTTCCCTTCCAGATCGCCCTCGCCATCGTCATCTCCTCGTCGACGTGCCGCGAACGACCACTTGCTGCCGCATCGCGTCGGTCAGTTTTTGCCGCACGTGCGGCAATCGCTCCCAGGGATCTCGCTTGCGCTTTCGCAGCAGTCCCGGGACGTTCTGTACGTTGAAGTGGTCGAAACGCACGTCGCTCGCAAGCTCTGCCCAGTCGATCGGCATCGCAACCGGTGCGCGCGCCTTCGCCCGCGCGGAGTAGGGCGCGACGGCGGTGGCGCCTTCCGTATTCCGCAGGTAATCGACGAAGATGCGTCCCACGCGCCGCGCCTTCGTCACTTTCGATGTAAAGCGGTCGGGGAACGTGCGCACGAGCAATTCGGCGACATCCTTGCAGAATTTCTTGGCGTCGTCCCACGCGCGTGTCGGCTCGAGCGGAACGACGACGTGCAATCCCTTGCCGCCGGTCGTCTTCAGGAAGGCCTCGAGTTCGAGCGTATCGAGCAGCTTGCGCAGGACCGTGACAGCATCGACTACCTTGTCCCATCCGAGTGACTCGTCGGGATCGAAGTCGAAGACGAGCCGATCGGGATAACCGAGCTTCGGTGCGCGCGAGCCCCACGGGTGCAACTCGAGCACACCCATCTGCAGCAATGCGACGATGGCGTTGACGCTGTTCGCCATCATGTACGGTTGCACGCCGCCGCTGTCCCGAATATCGATACGCTCGATGTGCTCGGACAACGATTCCTTCGCATGTTTCTGATAAAAACAGGTTTTGTCCCAGCCGTTGGGGCACCGAACGAGCGTGAGCGGCCGATCGCGCAAGTGCGGCAGGAGCACATCGCCAACCGTTTCGTAATACCGCGCAAGATCGAGCTTCGTGATCCCGGTTTCCGGATACAGCAGCTTCGCGCCGTTGCTGATTGCGATCCCCGCGACTTGATCGGCCGCGTCGCTTTTTGCGTGGGAAGCGACGTGCCTGGCGGCCGATTTGCGTGACCTGGCGGCTTTCGGCGGCGGCTCTGTCTCAGCGTTTCCCCTCGCCCTGGTTGCACGTGGCTTTACCGGCGCTTTCGTCGCTGGCGCCTCAACCGGTGCGTCGATCGGCGAAAGGTGTACGGGCTGCTCGCGGACAACGTCGCGGGGACGCTTGTCTTTCCGCAGCCCCTGGAACGATGGGTGCCGAAGCGTGCCGTCGCGCGTCCACTCGGTGAACGAGATCTCGCCAACGAGTTTGGGCTTGACCCAATGCGCGCGGCGACCTTCGGCACCCGTGGGAGGATCGACGAACGGCGGCTTGCCAGTTGCGTGTTTCTCGAGCGCGGTCGACAGTGTTTTCAGCATCGCGTCGTCGAAGCCGGTCCCGACCTTCCCGCAATAGCGGAGATCGGTGCCGTCGTAAATGCCAAGCAACAACGCACCGAAGCCGGCACGCGAGCCTTGCGGGTCGGTGTAGCCCCCGATGACGAACTCCTGCCGCATTCCGCACTTCACTTTTTGCCAGTCCCGGCCGCGCGTCGCCTGGTACGTCGAAGCCGCGCGCTTCGAGACGATGCCCTCGAGGCCTAACTTGCAGGCCTCGGCGAAGAACGCCGCGCCGTTGCCTTCGACATGGTCGCTGAAGCGAAGCAGGCGTTCTTCGCCGATGATCTTGCGCAATTGCGCCTTCCGCTCTCCGAGCGTCGCCTCGCGCAAGTCGTAACCGTTCAGGTAGGGGAGATCGAACGCGCAGTAGACCGGCTCGGCCGACGCGCTTTCCGACAACACGTTCTGGAGTGCCTGAAAGCTCGTGCGTCCGCGCGCGTCCATGATGACGATCTCGCCGTCGATCCACGCCGATTCGACCGGCAACCGCGCGACCGCGTCGGCGATCGCCTCGAACGCCGCCGTCCAGTCCTTGCCGTTGCGCGAAACGATGCGGCACTTGCCGTCCTCGACGCGAGACAGCATCCGGTAGCCATCGAACTTGATTTCATGCACCCAATCCGCGCCGGAAGGCGCCGCATCGACGAGCGTCGCGAGTTCCGCATCCATCGACGCGGGTTGCGCGGCCTTGCGCGCGCCTTCGATCTTGCCAGGTGAAAGCGCCAGCTTTTTCTTGCGCACGCGACCGGTGCGCACGTTCTGGGCGACCGACTTGTTCGAATGCCAGACGCGGTCGGGATCCGCCGCGATCGCTTCGAGACCGCGGCCGGAGGAGACGCTATCGGGCTCGGTTTCGACGATACGCGCGTCCGCGCCGGATCGCGCGTATTCGTCGTTCTCCTTGATCAGCAGCCAGCTCTTGTCGCCACCATACTTGCCGCCGTGGCTCCGCACGAGCATCCAGCCGCCGTGCAGCTTTTCGCCATGCAACTGGAACTTGAGCTTGCCCTGGCGGTACGCCGTCTCGGCATCGCCCTGCGGTTCCCAATGGCCGCGATCCCACAGCAAGACCGTGCCGGACCCGTATTGCCTGGGTGGAATGACGCCTTCGAAGTCGCCGTACTCGAGCGGATGGTCCTCGACATGCATCGCGAGGCGCTTGTCGTGCGGATCGAGGCTGGGTCCTTTCGGAACCGCCCAGCTCAGCAGGACGCCGTTCAGTTCGAGGCGGAAGTCGTAATGGAGATGGCTCGCTGCGTGCTTCTGGATGACGAACACCGGCTCGCGTGGACGCGCCTGTCGGACGCGGCCGGCCGGCTCGGGCGTCGTCTTGAAATTGCGCTTCTTGCGATAGACTTCCAGCCCCATCGTGGTTCCGGTATCGTCATTGCGTCGCCATGACTCACGTCTTGCATTCTTGTCGTGACGCGATACCTCCCGCAACGCGCTCGTCTCTGAAAACCGCGTAGGCATCGTCCGACAGTCGTGTTCGACAGGCACTGCCCTTCGCTCATGCGCGTAGCGGCGGCTCGTCCATCAACGCCACCTGCTCGCGCAACTCCAGAATCCGATCCTGCCAGTAGCGCTGCGTGTTGAACCATGGGAAAGCGGCGGGAAACGCCGGATCGTCCCACCGCCGCGCGAGCCATGCGCTGTAATGGAGCAGTCGCAGCGTACGGAGGGGCTCGATCAGCGCGAGTTCGCGCCGGTCAAAATCGCGGAACGACACGTAGCCTTCGAGGATAATCGCGAGTTGGGCTTCCATCGACGCCCGATCGCCCGAGAGCAGCATCCACAGGTCCTGCACCGCGGGACCGGTGCGCGCGTCGTCGAAGTCGACAAAATGCGGCCCGTCGTCGGTCCACAACACGTTTGCGCCGTGGCAGTCGCCATGCAGGCGCAGCGTCGCGACATCGACGCTGGCATAGGCGCGGCGTATCGATGGCAATGCGAGGTCGACGACGCTCTGCCATGACGCGCGTAAATCGACGGGGATGAATTGATTGGCGAGCAGATACGTGCGCGATTCTTCGCCAAACGTTTCAACCGTCAATGCCGGACGATGCACGAAACGTCGCGCGGCGCCGATCGTGTGAATGCGCGCAATGTAGCGGCCCAGTTGCTCGAGCGTGCTGCGCTGCTCGAGCTCCGGCGCGCGGCCTCCATGGCGGGCAAACACGGCAAACCGGAATCCGTTGAACGCGTGCAACGTTCGGTCGGCGATCGACAGCGGAGCAACGGCCGGAACTTCCGCGGCAGCCAGTTCGGCGACGAGCGCGTGCTCCTCGAGGATCTGCTCATCGGACCATCGTGCGGACCGATAGAACTTGACGACCACCGGCGACTCCTCTTCACGCCACGCCTGGTAAACACGATTCTCGTAGCTGTTGAGCGCAAGCAGGCGCCCGTCGCCGTGAATGCCGACGCTGTCGAGCGCGTCGAGAACGCAATCGGGTGTCAGTCCGGCAAACGGCGGTGGTGAAGAAGCAGTCATGACCTTCTGAATCAAGATTGGCCCGGACGCGGCAATCGGTCCGGCGCAGTAACTTTATATCGGTCTGCTATTGTGCGCATTCTTTTACGTGCGCCGCCGCACATGATCGCCACCGACCGCATCGATCGGCAATGGGACGACGAGATCGTTCCCCGTCTCGTCGACTACATTCGTATTCCGGCGAAGTCGCCGCATTTCGACCCGGCATGGGAAGCGCACGGGCACATCGAGCGCGTGATCAGGCTCGCGGAGGCATGGGCGCGCGCACAGCCGATCGCCGGGCTCGAGGTCGAAATCGTTCGCCTGGCCGGACGCACGCCGCTGTTGCTGTTCGAAGTGCCGGGTAGCAACGACCGCACGGTTCTGCTGTATGGTCACCTGGACAAGCAGCCGGAAATGATCGGGTGGCGTGCCGATGGCGGCCCGTGGACACCGGTGATCGAGAACGGCAAGCTCTACGGACGCGGCGGTGCCGACGACGGTTACGCGATATTCGCCGCGTTGTCCGCACTCGGCGCGCTGCATGCGCAAGGTGTCGCGCACGCGCGATGCGTGGGATTGATCGAAACCTGCGAGGAGAGTGGAAGCTACGATCTTCCGGCCTACCTCGAGGTGCTGACGCCGAGGATTGGCAACGTCGACTTCGTCGTCGGGCTCGACTCCGGTTGCGGCGACTACGAGCGACTCTGGATGACGACGTCGCTGCGCGGGCTCGCCGCCGGCACGCTCCAGGTGGACGTGCTGACCGAAGGCGTTCACTCCGGCGACGCGAGTGGCGTGGTGCCGTCGTCGTTTCGCATCGCGCGGAAGCTCGTCGAGCGGCTGGAGGATTCGACGAGCGGCTGGATCCTTCCGTCCTCATTCCACGCGCGAATTCCGCCCGAGCGAGTCGAGCAGGCGGGACACGCGGCCGCAATCCTCGGCGACATCGTCTTTCGCAAGTACCCGTTCGCCGGTGGAACGCGTCCGATGGTCGACGACGGTGCCGAAGCGTTGCTGAATCGCACGTGGCGGCCGGCATTGTCGACGATCGGCGCCGATGGCTTTCCGCCCATCGCCGATGCCGGCAACGTGCTGCGGCCTTCGACGTCGCTGATGTTGTCGTTGCGACTGCCGCCGACGATTGACGGACACACCGCGACGCGGGCGATGAAATCGCTGTTCGAGGCCGATCCGCCACAGGGCGCGCGGGTGTCGTTCGAGCCGGTACAGGGTGCGTCCGGATGGAATGCGCCGCCGACACGGCCGTGGCTTGCGCAGGCGGTAACCAACGCTTCGCAGGCGATCTACGGCAAGCCTTCAGCGGCGATGGGCGAGGGCGGTACGATCCCGTTCATGGCCATGCTCGGCCAGCAGTTTCCAAACGCCCAATTCCTGATCACGGGGGTGCTCGGTCCGCATGCGAACGCGCACGGGCCGAATGAATTCCTGCACCTCGGCTACGCCAAGCGCCTGACCGCGTGCGTCGCCGAGGTGATTGCCGCTCACGGCGCGGCGGGCTGATGTTCGTGCGTCGATGAAACTGACGCGAAGGGAATCAGCGTCAACCGTCCCGCCCGGTAACGCCGCAGCACGAGTCGGGTCACGTCGAGATCGAATACCGCGCGCTGCGGAGCTTCGCCGAGAGCGGTGAGGTCGCCGTCGTCGCGGGCGGTGCCGAGCCAGCACCAGTCGCGAAATACATGCACGTCGACGCGCTTGCCATCGCTCGAGCATTCGCGGATCAACGCGGCGCCGGGAACGGGCCAGCGCGGAATGACCAGCGGCGCCAAGGCCGCCGCAAGCCGGGCATCGTGGAGCGCGGGTGCCTCTTCACCGACGCACACGCCGTTGCAGCGCCTCAGTTGCCGCGCGAAGCACGGTCCTGTCGCACGCCGTTCCAGACCGAGGCGCAACTCGCACAACGCATGCTCGGACGCGACGTGGCGCAATGCGGCGCGAAGCGATGCGCGCGAGGCAAAAGGACCCAGCGCACCGGACAATCGCCTGGGGTCGACGCCGACTGCCGGGATGAATTTCGGCATTCCGTCGACCCATTCGGCAATGCCGGCTTCGTCCTTGCGCCGAAGCGCTCGATTGTGCACAGGCAGGCGCGATTTGACGAGCACGGATTCGCGCAGCAGCGCGCCCAGTTCGCCGGCGGTTCGTTCGTGCTCGATCCGGCGTATTTCCCGCGACAGTCGCAGGTCGGTTTCGCTGTGCCAGTCCCGGGAAAAGTGCGCGGCGACGCGTTCGCGCAGGTTGATGCTCTTGCCGACGTAAAGCGGCAATCGATTCTCGCCGTAGAACAGGTAGACGCCCGGTGCCTCGGGCAGTGCGTCGATCGCGTCCGCTGGCAGTTGCGGCGGCAAGCTGGGGACGCGCAGGATCCACTTGATCGCGTTGTCGACGCAGTCGCGCGGTTGCTCGCGATAGAGCAACTCGACGAATGACCAGATCGCCCGCGCATCGCCGAGCGCGCGATGACGATCCGAACCGTTCAACCCGTGGCGTGCGATCAGCGCGTCGAGTCCGTGACCGTCGGCGGCGGGAAAGAGACGTCGCGACAATCGCACCGTGCAGAGAACACGCGCCGAAAACCTCCGGCCGAGTCGGGCGAACGCGTGCTTGAGGAATCCGTAGTCGAAGCGCGCGTTGTGTGCGACGAACACGCATCCGGCGAGCATCTCGAGGACGTCGTGCGCGACCGTCGCGAACGACGGCGCCGACGCAACCATGCGGTCAGTGATTCCGGTGAGCGCCTGAATGACGGGCGGAATGGGAACTCCGGGGTCGACGAGCGAACTCCATTCCGTCACGCGAATCGTGCCGTCGGCTGGATCGTCGTCGACACGAACGATGCCGATCTCGGTGATCCGGTCGCCGTCCGCACGGGTACCGGTGGTTTCGAGGTCGACGAAGGCGAAGGCGGGGAGCGGGAGCATCGATAGAGAACACGCCATCAGCCGTTCGGATGATGTCGGGCGCGCCTCGTCGCGCTTGCGCTTGACATTTCGAACGTTCGTTCGCTATTCTAACGCCATGTCGAACGATCGTTCCTATCTCGGTACGCTTCAGGACTACTACGCGCGGCACCGCGCATTGCCGTCCTATTCGTCGATCGGCGCGCTGCTCGGATTGCGCTCCAAGTCATCCGTTGCGGCCATGGTGGCGCGGATGAAGCTCGCCGGGTACCTGGAGTCCACCCCCGATCGGCGTCTCGCCCCGACCAAGCGCTTCTTCGGGCGTCCGCTGGCAACCGGCTTCGTGCGCGCCGGCTTGCCCGACTCCGTTACCGACGATGAAGCCGACGCCGTTACGCTCGACGACTACCTGATCGAACGCCCGTCGCAAACGGTGCTGGTTCGAGTGAAGGGCGATTCGATGATCGACGCCGGCATCTTCGAAGGCGATCTCGTCGTCGTCGAAAAGCGTGCGGCCGCGCAAAAGGGCGACATCGTTGTCGCGATCGTCGACAACCAGTTCACGCTGAAGCGCCTCGATCTCGAGAACGGCCAATTCGTGCTGAAGCCGGAGAACAAGGGATATCCGGTCATCCGGCCCGAAGGTGCGCTCGAAATCTTCGGCGTGATGGTGGGGCTCGTCCGGAAGCTGTAATGGAAGTGCGGACAGCCGCCGCGCTATCCTTTACGGATGCCCGGACCCACGCTCCAGCCGACGCCGACCGTGCGGCTCGCCGACGGCACTCTCGTGCCGGCGCTTGGACTTGGCACGTGGCGCATGGGGGAGGTACGGCGGCATCACACGCGAGAATTGGCAGCGCTGAAAGCAGGCATCGAGGCCGGCATCACGCTGTTCGACACCGCTGAGATGTATGGCGACGGCGGCGCGGAGGAACTGCTCGCGCAGGCGATCGCGGGACGGCGCGACGAGATGTTCCTGGTGAGCAAGGTCTATCCCCATAACGCAGGCGCCAAAAGCGCGATCGCGGCGTGCGAGCGAAGTCTCCGTCGGCTCGCGACCGATCGTCTGGACTTGTATCTCCTTCACTGGCGCGGACGCGTACCGCTGGCCGAAACGGTCGACGCGTTCGAGCGCTTGCGACGTGACGGCAAGATATTGCGCTGGGGCGTCTCCAACTTCGACGTCGCGGACGTCGAGGAACTGCTGGCACTTCCGGAAGGCCTGCACTGTGCCGTCAACCAGGTGCTCTATCACCTCGGCGAACGCGGCATCGAATGGGCGCTCGCGGCGCTCTGCCGCAGTCATGCCATTGCGCTCATGGCTTATTCACCGTTCGGCGAGGGCGCCCTGCTGCAAGATCCGAAACTCGTCCGGATCGCGCGTTCGATTCGCGCAACGCCTTCGCAAGTCGCGCTTGCATGGCTCCTGCGACACGATGACGTCATCGCCATTCCGCAAACCAGCAATATCGCGCACGTCGCCGAGAATTGCAGCGCGACGTCGCTTCGTCTTTCCCGAAAGACGCTCGCGGAACTCGACGCCGCATTTCCTCCGCCCTCGCACGCGCAACCACTTGCCGTGATTTGACGGGTCGGGTACGCCGGGCAACGGCGGCGACCCCCCACTTTCGTAGACCACGAACTGTGCGTAGCAGTTTGCGCCCCGTTCGCAGTACTTAATGCGTCAAAGACTTAGCGCGCTCTGATCAACGGATTCGGCTCGTGGCACGGTTGCTGCTGAAAAGGTGGCAGCCGGCGCCTTGAGATGCCGACCCTGACAGGAGACGATTGGTGAATTACACGCATTACGACTATCTCGAACTTGCACCCGGCGCGACGTCGAGCCGGATCGAAGCTGCGTATCTCATGTTGCTCGAACGCTTTCAATACGGCCATACGGAAGCAGGACAGGATCTGTCCGGACTCGTGCGGATGATCCACGCGGCGCACTCCGTGCTGTCCGATCCCGAGCAGCGGCGAGACTATGACGCGCAACTCTCGACGGAAGCCGAAGCGGCGGATGTCGAATTGCAGTCGCAGCTCGACGCGGCGGCACTCACGGGATTCACTCGCGTTCAACAGGTTCCGGAGGCGTTGCTCGCGATGCTTCCTGAACTCGCCGCCTGATTCATTTCTACCGGTTTGCGGCCGCCGGGATATTTCAAACTGCAAACAGCGATGCGGTCGGCGGCCGTTATTTTATCGAACCTGCGATCGATTGGCGGGCGTCCACCACGACGCGTGGGCAGGCTGCGCCGGCGTGACATCGCAATGCTCCGGCGCCGCACGCGGCACGGTCCGCCCGCGCGTTGCCGCTTGATTGCCGCCATTCGCAAGCAGGGGATGCAGCGATCGGCAATACCTCGCACGCGACCCACGAAGGGGTCACCATCCATCGGATCCGCCGGAATGGTGCTGCACTGATGCGCGAGTCGCGCCACGAATGATTGGGCCAGGGAGAATCCATTGGAAAAATGTGTCGACTGCCAGTTCTACGATCGCCAGGATGCGGAACCCGAAGACGAGGGCGTCCGCTGGGGAAAATGCCGGCGTACCGGCCCGATCGTCCATCCGGTTTCCGCCAAGGCGTACATGGTTGAAGGCATCTGGCCGCACGTGCGCGACGATGACTGGTGCGGCGAATGGGTGGCCATGAAGCGCAAGATTGATGCGCCGGCCGCCGATCCCAGGAATCTGCTCATGCAAAGCGCCGCTACGCCCATCCGCACATCGACAGTACCTGGCGCATCGCTGATGACGCCAGCGGGGCCAGCAGGCGAGATGGCGCATGTTCCGATTACCGGCCGCTTCGGCTCGGACTGATGACATTCGCTGCTCGACGATCCCGCCGCGCATCCCCATTTCAAGGGAAGCGTTAACTGCTCGACGTTACAGGCGCGGTTCGCGCGTCTGCTAAAGTTTGCCCTCGCTCCGGCGCTGTCGATGCGCGCCGAACGCATTCCCGATGTCGATTCTCGTCCAGGCACTGGCGGCCGGCGCAACCATCGTCACGCCCAACAATCGCCTCGCACGCGATGTCGCGGCTCGCTTTGACGCCGCGCAACAGGCGAAGGGGGCGCGCGCGTGGACCGCGGCGAAGGCGCTTCCCTGGACGCTATGGCTGGATCGTCTATGGCGTGCGGCGCTTGCGGCACGCGTGCAACCGGCGCCTCCAGCGCTTCTGGACCAGAGCGCCACGCGGGCGCTCTGGCACGCGATCGTCGCTCGCCACGGCCGCGACTGGCTGAACTCGCGCGGCGCCGCGCGGCACGCGGCCGACGCATGGACGATTTTTCACGCCTGGCGTGATGCCGGCGAAAGCCTGGATGCCATTGCGGCGAACGCGGTTCACACCGATCCCGCGATCTTTGCGCAGTGGGCCGTCCGGTATGCGGCGCGCCTCGCCGCGCTCGAAGCGATCGATGACGCGCAACTGCCGGATCTGTTGGCGACGATCGGCGGTCCATCGTGGCTCGGTGATCAGGGCCGGGTCCTGTTGCTCGGATTCATGGCGCTGACCCCGCAGCAACGCCGGCTCGTGAGCGCGCTGGGCGGCGCGGGAATGACCATCGACGAACTGGAGGCAGACGGAAACGACGCCTCCAGCCGCCGACGCGCAAGTATCGCGACGCCGCGGGAAGAACTCACCCGCGCATTGGGCTTCGCGCGCGCCAAGCTTCTCGTTGATCCGCAGGCGCGCGTCGCGATCGTCGTCGCCGATCTCGAGGAACGGCGCGCTGACGTGATTGCGCTGGCGGAAGAAGTTCTGTGTCCCGAGCACCTGCTCACGCTGGCGCCCGACGCGCCGCGTCCGTACAGCATTTCACTGGGCGAGCCGTTGTCGTCCGTGCCGATTGTCGCGTGCGCGCTCGATCTGCTCGCACTTGCGAGCGGCCCCGTCGAAGTGACAACTGCTGCCAGCGTGATCCGCTCGCCGTTTCTTCCCGATGCGGAAGTACATTGGACGGCGCGTGCCGAAGTCGAACGTCGCTGGGCAAAGCTCGGACAGCGACTGATCGCCTGGGACGATTTCGCCGTCGCGTTGCATTCCGCCGATCCGCTGCAGCAACGTTTGGCGACGCTCACTACCCCTTCGCGTGCGGCGCGCTTACCGCGGGAATGGGCGCATGTGTGGTCGGATTGGCTCGAATCGCTCGGTTGGCCCGGGACGGCGGGCCTTACGAGCGCGCAATGGCAGGCACGCGAAGCGTGGTCGGCGGCACTCGCGAAATTCGCGTCGATCGGCATGGTGACCGGCGAGCTTTCGGCGGTGGCCGCGCTTGATACGCTTCGCGCGTTGCTGAACGAATCGCTGTTCCAACCCGAAACGCCACCGGCGCAGATCCAGGTTCTCGGCGTGCTGGAGGCCGCCGGCCTGTCGTTCGATTACGCGTGGCTCGCGGGATTCGACGCGCAGCGGTGGCCCGGCGCGACGTCGCCGAATCCGTTCCTGCCGCTCGCATGGCAGCACGCCCGCGGCGTGCCGCGCGCCCATCCCGACACCGTGTTGGCGCGCGCGGGCGAGCTCACGTCCGCATTGAGCGTCCTCGCGCGCGAAATCATCGTGAGTCATGCCGAGACGATCGACGACGCGCCCACCTCGGTGTCACCACTGTTCGCCGCCTTCGAACCGGTCGACGCCGCCCTGTTGACGAGCATCCGGCGCTTTACGGATGTCATTGATG
>JALYSS010000003.1 GCA_030854685.1 Pseudomonadota bacterium
GCGGCGCCGAGCAGCATCGGCCGCCAGTCGACGCCGCGTCCGTAACGCGTGGCGAGCGCCTCGATCTTCTCCGCGGCGAGATAACCGTAGGGTGACGAGAAATCGAAATGGAATTCGAGTGGAGCAGGCATCGCTTTCAGGTATCGGGTATCAGGAATCGGGTATCAGAGGAAGGCGGGCTGCGGAGCAGGTTACGGCCTGTCGCGGTCACGAACACGTCGCCGGTATCATCGACGGCTCGTCCTGCGACGCTCACGACGTGACCCGCGAGCGAAGTCTTGTATTCGACGCCGGTCACGGTCCACTCGAGCGTGAGCGTAGCGCCCGCCGGCACAGCCTTGACGAAGCGGAATTCGAAGCCGAGTCCCAGCGCCTCGTGCCGTTCGGAAAGGAAGCTTGCGTCGAGCCCCATCATCAGCGCGACGACGTGCGGGCCGCTCGCGATCAGCGTGCCGAAGGGGCCCGCTGCGGCGGAGCGCTCGTCGTGATGCAGTGGATTATGGTCGCCGCACAGCGTGGCGAAATGACGGATCGCATCGGCATCGAATGTCGCACGGCGCATTGCGTGCGCTCCGACACGAACCGGTGCATCGCACAAGGCAGCGCCGTCGCTCATTGCAGGATTGCGCGGCCAATGACGAGTCGCTGGATGTCGCTCGTGCCTTCGTAGATCTGACAGACGCGCACGTCACGGTAGATCCGCTCGACCGGAAAATCGGCGACGTAGCCGTAGCCGCCGTGAACCTGCAGCGCATCGGAGCAGACGCGCTCGGCCATCTCCGAGGCGAAGAGCTTCGCCATCGAGGCTTCCTTGAGGCACGGCTCGCCGGCATCGCGGAGCGCCGCCGCGTGCCAGACCATCTGGCGCGCGACGTCGACCTGAGTTGCCATATCGGCAAGCCGGAAATTCACCGCCTGATGCTCGCCGATCGGCTTGCCGAATGCCTGCCGTTCGCGCGCGTAGACAAGCGCAGCTTCGAGCGCCGCGCGCGCCATGCCCACCGCCTGCGCGGCGATGCCGATCCGGCCGCCTTCGAGATTCGAAAGCGCGATGCGGTAGCCGTCGCCTTCGACGCCTAGCAGGTTTTCGGCCGGCACTTCGCAATGCTCGAACACGATCTGCGCGGTATCCGACGCGCGCTGCCCGAGCTTTTCCTCGATCCGCGCGACGATGTATCCCGGTGTCTTCGTGTCGACGATGAATGCCGAGATGCCCTTCTTCCCGGCGCCGCGGTCGGTGACCGCGAAAACGATCGCGACGTCGGCATTCGCACCGGTCGTGATGAACTGCTTGACGCCATTCAACACGTAGCAGTCACCGTTGCGCTCGGCGCGCGTGCTGATCGCGCTCGCATCCGACCCGGTTTGCGGTTCGGTGAGACAGAAGCAACCCAGCCGCTCACCGCGCGCGAGCGACGACAGGTATCGCGTCTTCTGCGCCTCGGAGCCGAAAGCGTTGACCGGTCCGCAGACGACGGAGTTCTGTACGCTGACGATGGTCGACGTCGCGCCGTCGCCGGCCGCAATCTCCTCCAGCGCGACCGCCAGCGACATGTAATCGAGGCCCGCGCCTTCCCATGTTTCCGGCACGACGATGCCGAGCGCACCGAGCTCGCCAAGCGCGCGCAGCGCTTCGCGGGGAAAGCGGTGCTCGCGGTCCCAGGCCGGCGCATGCGGCGTGAGCTCGTCGCGCGCAAACGCCCGCAGCGTGTCCCGGATCTGGCGCTGTTCGTCGGATAGCAGCATATGGAAATCGGTGTCGGAGGCGTATCTCGGAAAATAGGGTCAGAGCCGCAATATTCGGCAGATTGGGCCGTCGTGGCCTGCTGCGGGCTCGTGGCCGAATATTACGGCTCTGACCCTATTTTCCCGAGTGCCAGCTTCACCGCGATCGCCGCGAACACACCGCTTTGCACGTACCGCTGCGCGGTTTCCCACGCGGGGCGCAGGGACAGCCAGCGCGACACGCGCGCGGCACCCAGCACGAAAAGCGTATCGCCGGCCACCGCGATGACGATCTGCGTTGCACCAGGCAGCAGCGATTGCAGCAGCACCGATCCATGTGCCGGTACGACGAACTGCGGAAAGAGTGCGAGGTAGAACAACGCGACCTTCGGATTAAGGACGCTGGTCAGGAGGCCGGTGCGATACAGCTTCGCGAGCGGCTCCGAGGCGAGCGCGCGCGGCGCGAACAGCGCGGGATCGCGCGAGCGCAATGCGTCGCAGGCGAGCCACAACAGATACGCGGCGCCGGCCAGCCGCACGCCATCGAACAGTACCGGCACGGCGATGAGCACGGCCGACAACCCGAGCGATGCCGCGACGACGTGGACTGCGAATCCGCTCGTCGTGCCGG
>JALYSS010000013.1 GCA_030854685.1 Pseudomonadota bacterium
CTGCTCGACGAGCCGATGGCCGGCATGAACGTCGAGGAAAAACAGGACATGTGCCGTTTCGTGCTGGACGTCAACGAGCAATACGGAACGACGATTGTGCTGATCGAGCACGACATGGGCGTCGTGATGGACATCTCCGATCGCGTCGTCGTACTCGATTACGGACGCAAGATCGGTGACGGCGAGCCGGCGGCGATCCGCAACAGCCAGGCGGTGATCGATGCCTATCTCGGCGTCGCGCAGCAGGGACCTCTGATGTCACCTCGCCACTCGTCCGTCGTCCCTCACCACTGAATGGTCCAATTCTTCTTCGAGGTACTGATCGGCGGACTCCTGTCCGGTGTCATGTATTCGCTCGTAGCACTGGGTTTCGTGCTGATCTACAAGGCGTCGGGTGTCTTCAATTTCGCGCAGGGCTCGCTCGTCTTCTTCGCCGCGCTGACGTTTGTCGGGCTCACCGAGCACGGGCTTTCGTTTGGCGCCGCGCTGCTCGTCACGCTGGTGGTCATGGTGATCGCGGGGCTGCTGATCGAGCGGTTCGTGCTGCGACCGCTTGTCAACCAGCCGCAGATCTCGCTGTTCATGGCGACGATCGGCCTGTCCTTTTTCATCGAAGGGCTTGCGCAGATCATTTGGGGTGCGAGCGTGCGCGGTCTCGACCTCGGCATCCAGGACGAACCGATCGCATGGCTCTCCGATACGCTGGGAATCATCGTCTCCAGGTTCGACCTTGTCGCCGCCGGCATCGCCGCGGTTCTCGTGACGGCGCTCGCGCTCTTCTTCAGCCGGACGCGGATCGGGCGGGCGCTACGCGCCGTGGCCGACGATCACCAGGCGGCGCTCGCCGTGGGCATCCCGCTGCAGCAGATCTGGGCGATCGTCTGGGCGGTAGCCGGATTCCTCGCGCTGGTCGCGGGATTACTGTGGGGCGCGCGTAACGGCGTCCAGTTCGCGCTGACGTTCGTCGCGCTGAAGGCATTTCCGGTGCTGATCCTCGGCGGCTTCGAGTCGATTCCCGGCGCGATCGTCGGCGGGCTGATCATCGGCTCGACCGAAAAGCTTGCCGAGGTCTATCTCGGCCCCTACGTTGGCGGCGGCATCGAAGGATGGTTCCCGTACGTGCTGGCGCTCCTGTTCCTGCTCGTGCGGCCCGAGGGCCTGTTCGGCGAAAAGATCATCCGTCGCATTTAAATGGGGTCAGAGCCGATTTTTCGTTTCCTCCTCCCGCCCTTGTACGACATTCACCGAAAATTCGGCTCTGACCCCATTTAAATGCTTTATCGCGAAGCCGGACAGTTCAAGAATACCTACGCGGCCGACTCGGCGATCCTGCCGATCCGCCAGGATCGCATCGGGCTCGCGATCATTCTGCTCGTTGCATTCGTCGGCATTCCGCTGACGGCATCGCCGTATCTGTTCTCGGCGATCCTCATCCCGTGCCTGATCCTGGCGCTTGCGGCACTCGGCCTCAACATCCTGACCGGCTACGCGGGCCAACTATCGCTCGGCACGGCGGCGTTCATGGCGGTCGGTGCGTTCGCCTCCTACAACTTCGTGTTGCGGATCCCCGGCATTCCGTTGCTGCTCGCGTTTGCCGGTGGCGGCGTCATGGCGGCGGCTGTCGGACTCGTGTTCGGGCTGCCAAGCTTGCGCATCCGCGGTTTCTATCTCGCGGTCGCGACGCTCGCCGCGCAATTCTTCATCCTCTGGTGCCTGACGAAGGTCGGCTGGTTCACGAACTACAACCCGTCGGGCGTCATCACGGCGCAGCAGATGGTCATCGCCGGCTACGCATTCGACTCGCCGCAGGAGAAATACCTGCTCGTGCTGGCGATAGTGACGCTGTTGGCGCTGGCGGCGAAGAACATGGCGCGCGGCAACATCGGCCGGCAATGGATGGCCATTCGCGACATGGACGTCGCGGCCGAGGTCATCGGCATCCGGCCGATGCGCGCGAAGCTGCTGGCGTTCGCGGTGAGTTCCTTCTACTGCGGCGTCGCCGGTGCGCTGTTCGCGTACGCGTATCTCGGGACGGTCGAGCCGGAAGCGTACAGTCTCGATCTGTCGTTCCGGATCCTGTTCATGATCATCATCGGCGGCGTGGGGACGGTGCTGGGAGCGTTCCTCGGCAGCGCGTTCATCGTCATCGTGCCGATCGCACTCAGCATCTTCGTGTCCTTCCTCGACGACACGCTGCATCTCCACGTCCCGAGCAGCGTCGGATCGAACCTCCAGCTCATGGTCTTCGGTGGCCTGATCATTTTCTTTCTCATCGTCGAGCCGTTCGGGCTGGCGCGGATCTGGCAGATCACCAAGGAAAAACTGCGGCTGTGGCCGTTCCCGCATTGATCGCCCGCGCACGGCGGCAGTCGCCGTGCGGTATTGACAGCAGGAGGCGTCTGGCCAATTCTTCGCACGGCGGGGGAATTTCGCCTGATGATGGGCATCGATGCAACCAGGGAGGAACTCATGAAGTGGTGGATAAACGGTTTGCTGGGTGTCGGCTTCGCCGTCGCGGCGATGCAGGCGAGCGCGCAGAACGAGCAATACATTCCGGTCCTGTCCTATCGGGTCGGGCCGTACGCGGCGGGCGGTTCCGGCTACTTCGGCGGCGCGATCGACTACTGGACGCTCGTCAACCTGAATGGCGGCATCAACGGCGTCAAGATCATCTGGGAGGAATGCGAGACCGAATACAACGCCTCGCGCGGCGTCGAATGTTATGAGCGGCTGAAGACCCGCCATGGCGGCGCGAGCACCGTCGATCCGCTGTCGACCGGCATCGCCTACGGGCTCTTCGAACGGGTCGCGCAGGACAAGATTCCGATGACGACCAACGGCTACGGGCTGGCGATTTCGGCCGACGGCGCTGTCTTCCCGTGGGTGTTTCCGCTGGGCACGACGTACTGGGACCAGGCTGCGGCGATGGTCGCGTATCTCGGCCAGAAGGCGGGCGGCGAAGCGAAGCTCAAGGGCAAGAAAATCGCATTCATGTATCACGACTCGGCCTACGGCAAGGAGCCGATTCCCGTGTTCGATGCGCTCGCCGCGCGCGACGGCTTCGAGCTCACGAAGATTCCAATCACGCCGCCAGGCACCACGCAGGAATCGCAATGGCTGCAGATCCGGCAGCTGCGACCCGACTACGTCATCCTGTGGGGTTACGGCGTGATGAACCCCGTCGCGCTCAAGACGGCGGCGAAGCTCGGCTACCCGCGTGACAAGATCCTTGGCGTCTGGTGGGCCGGCTCCGAAGAGGACGTCATTCCGGCAGGCGATGCCGCCAAGGGCTACGTGACAGCTGCGTTCTCGGCCTACGGTACCAACTTCCCGGTCATGCAGGAGATCGAGAAAAAGGTCTATGGAGCAGGCAAGGGCAATCTGGAGGACAAGTCGCGCGTTGGCTCGATCTATCACACGCGCGGCGTCACCTACGGAATCATGATCGTCGAGGCGTTCCGCCAGGCGCAGAATCATTTCGGCAAAGGCAAGGTGATGACGCCCGAGCAGGTGCGCTGGGGCCTCGAGCATCTGGATTTGTCCGAGGCGCGGCTCAAGGAACTGGGCGCCGCGGGCCTGTTCCCGCCGGTGAAGACGAGTTGCATGGACCACGAAGGCTCGGGCATGGTCAAGTTCCAGCAATGGGACGGCAAGGAGTTCAAGACGCTGACGCCGTTCATGGCGGGCGATCGCGCACTCGTGCACAAGATGGTCCTGGAGGGCGCGGCCAAGTACGCGGCGGAAAAGAAGATCACGCCGCGCGATTGCAGCAAGGAAATGTAAGGGCGCGAGTGGTGGCACGATGACTTCGGTGGCAACCGATGCCGATCCGGCACGGCGGCTCGCGCTGTCGGTTAACAACATCGAGGTCATCTACGACCATGTGATTCTGGTTTTGCGCGGCGTGTCGCTGGACGTTACGGAAGGCGGCATCGTCGCGCTGCTTGGCGCGAACGGCGCAGGCAAGACGACGACGCTGAAGGCGATCTCGAATCTGCTGCACGCCGAGCGCGGCCAAGTCACGAAGGGCACCATCGAATACCGCGGCGAGCGCGTCGACCGGCTCACACCGAACGAGCTCGTGCGCCGCGGCGTTTGCCAGGTGATGGAAGGCCGGCATTGCTTCGCGCACCTCACGGTCGAGGAAAACCTGCTGACGGGCGCGTTCACGCGGAAGGGCTCGCGCGGCGAAATCGCGGCGGCGCTCGATAAGGTCTATCACTATTTCCCGCGGCTCAAGGAGCGCCGGACGAGCCTCGCGGGCTACACGTCGGGCGGCGAACAGCAGATGACGGCGATCGGCCGTGCGCTGATGGCGCACCCGTCGATGATCCTGCTCGACGAGCCGTCGATGGGCCTGGCGCCGCAGCTCGTCGAGGAGATCTTCGCAATCGTCGGTGAATTGAATCGGAAGGAAACCGTTTCGTTTCTGCTCGCCGAGCAGAACACGATGGTGGCGCTTCGCCACGCCAATTACGGCTACATCCTCGAGAACGGCCGCGTGGTGATGGACGGCGTCGCCTCCGACCTTGCGAACAACGAGGACGTGAAGGAGTTCTACCTCGGGTTGTCGACGTCGGGGCGCCGGAGCTTCCGCGACGTGAAGCACTATCGACGGCGCAAGCGGTGGCTTGCATGATCGACCGTTGTAAAGCTGCTGCGCGAGCCGATTACTTCGTTGTGTCCTCGCTCGGCGCTCGCTGTACGATCATGTACTATCGCGCGCCTCGCTGCGGGCCGCCCCGTACTCGGCCCGCTCGCGACGCTTTCCAAGCGGTCGACGCGATGCGCCGATGAGCGAGCATTACGACGCGCTTGAAATGCGCGACCCGGAGGTGCGCGCGCGCGAGCAGTTCCTGCTCCTTCAGCGACGGATCGCCTACGCAAAAGCACAGGTGCCGGCGTTCGCGCGTTCGCTGCACGGCATCGATCCGCAGGCGATCACGACGCGGGAAGCGCTTGCGCATTTGCCGGTGATTCGCAAGTCGGAACTCGGCGATCTGCAGAAGCAGGATCGCCCGTTCGGCGGACTGGTGGCGACGCGATGGGGAGCCATCCGCCGCGTGTTCGCGTCGCCCGGTGCGATCTACGAGCCCGAGGGCGCGGCGACCGATTACTGGCGGCTCGCGCGCGCGCTGTTCGCGGCCGGTTTTCGCTCGGGCGATCTCGTCCACAACGGTTTTTCGTATCATTTCACACCGGCGGGGTCGATGCTCGAAACGGGCGCGCATGCGCTCGGCTGCGCGGTGTTTCCCGGCGGTACGGGACAGACGGAGCTGCAGGTCGCGGCCATGGCTGATCTGCGGCCGGACGGCTATGTCGGCACACCGTCGTTCCTGCGCATCATCCTCGAACGCGCCGACGAACTCGGCGTCAAGCTGCCGAGCCTGACCAAGGCGCTCGTTTCGGCCGAACCGTTTCCGTCGTCACTTCGCGACGCATTCATCGCACGCGGCGTCCAGGGCTATCAGGTGTATGCGACCGCCGACGTCGGCGCGATCGCGTACGAAAGCGCGGCCCGCGACGGACTCGTCGTCGACGAAGGCGTGCTCGTCGAGATCGTCCGTGCGGGGACCGGCGAGCCGGTGGCGCCCGGCGAGGTCGGTGAAGTGGTCGTCACGACGCTGACGAATGGCGACTACCCGATGATCCGCTATGGCACCGGCGATTTGTCTGCTTTCCTACCGGGCGTATCCGCCTGCGGGCGCACCAATCAGCGAATCAAGGGATGGCTCGGCCGCGCCGACCAGACGACCAAGGTGAAGGGCATGTTCGTCCATCCGGGGCAGGTCGCGGCGATCCTCAAGCGGCATCCCGAGGTGCGCCGCGCGCGGCTCGTCGTGGACAATCCCGAGGGCAGCGACCGCATGATGCTGCACGTCGAGGTTTCGGGCGTCGAGGCCGAGCTTGCCAACGCGATTGTCGATTCGATTCGCGAAGTGACGAAGCTTCGCGGCGAAGTGATGTTTCGTGCCGTCGACGAGTTGCCGAACGACGGCAAGGTGATCGACGACTTGCGCAAGCTCGAATAGCATGGGAGTCGTACCGTGAGCGCCGCGCATGCCGGACTTCGCACCGATGCGTTCGCGCCGCTGCAGTCCGAAACGCTCAGCGACATCGCCACGACCGGCGTCGTCCGGACGTTCCCGCGCAATACGGTGCTGATCAACGAGGGGGACCTGGGCGATGCGCTCTACGTGATCCTCGCCGGACGCGTCAAGGTTTTTTCGAGCAACGAGGCAGGCCGCGAATTCGTCATCGATTTTCACGGCGCCGGTGAATACGTCGGTGAGATGACGCTCGACGGTGAGCCGCGGTCGGCGTCGGTGATGACGGTCGAGCCGACGACATGCGCGGTGGTGAATCGCGCACAGTTACGCGACTTCATCCTCGCGCATCCCGATTTCGCGATGCACCTGATCGAGCGGCTGATTCATCGCGTGCGCGTGACGACCGGCAACCTGAAAAGTCTCGCGCTATCGGACGTTTATGGACGCCTGGTGCGCTTGTTGAATGCGCTCGCGCAGGACGTTGGCGGCAGGCAGGTCGTTCCCGAAAAGCTCACGCAGCAGGACATCGCCGACCGCGTGGGCGCATCGCGCGACATGATCGGCAAATTGATGAAGGACCTCATTGCCGGCGGCTATCTCGGCATCGAGGAGCGGACGATCACGATCGTGAAGAAGCTTCCCACCGGCTGGTAGCCGCGTGCCGCGCGAATTTTCCGCGTTGTCGAGCAGGATTCGTCCATCGCCTCCCGTCGGTCTGCGGCCCTACAGTGGCATTGCGCGGCGAACGCTTTGAAAGCCTTCTCACCCCACCCTCGACCGCCGTTGGTTGCGGGCGCGGCAATGCTGAAGCATTCGACCCTCTCTCCTTCCGCCGCCGGCGGAATGGGGGTGGGGTGAGGGCGAAAGCCGGGACGATTACTCGTCGACGCCGCCGAAGCAGATGTATTTCACCTCGACGAATTCCTCGATGCCGTACTTTGACCCTTCGCGGCCGAGCCCCGACTGCTTCATGCCACCAAACGGTGCGACCTCCGTGGTGATAAGCCCGGTGTTGACACCGACCATGCCGTACTCGAGCGCTTCCGCGACGCGCCAGACGCGGCCGATGTCGCGGCTGTAGAAGTACGACGCGAGGCCGAACTCGCTGCGGTTCGCGAGTTCGACGACCTCGGCATCGTCCTTGAAGGCGATCAGCGGCGCGATCGGACCGAACGTTTCCTCGCGAAAGATCTGCATGTCGGGCGTGACGCCCGTGAGCACCGTCGGCTCGTAAAACGTGCCGCCGAGCGCATGCCGCTTGCCGCCGATCGCAACCTTCGCGCCGCGCGCCTTCGCATCCGCGAGATGCTCCTCGACCTTGACGACGGCATCGGCATTGATCAACGGCCCCTGCGTGACGCCGGGCTCCGTCCCGCGTCCCACCTTGAGCGCGCCCACTTTCGCGGCAAGCTTCCGCGCGAACGCGTCGTACACTTTCTCGTGGACGAAAAAGCGGTTCGCGCAGACGCAGGTCTGGCCGGTGTTCCGGTATTTGGAAACCATCGCGCCTTCGGCGGCCGCGTCGAGATCCGCGTCGTCGAACACGATGAACGGCGCGTTGCCGCCAAGCTCGAGCGAAATCTTCTTGACCGTCGGCGCGACCTGTTTCATGAGCAGCCGGCCGACCTCGGTTGACCCGGTGAACGAGACCTTGCGCACGATCGGATTCGCGCACATCTCGCCGCCGATCGACGGCGCGTCGCCGGTGATGACATTGAGCACACCCGGCGGAAAGCCGGCGCGGTCGGCGAGCTCGGCGAGTGCTAACGCCGAGAACGGCGTCGCTTCCGCCGGTTTGATGACGACCGTGCAACCCGCGGCGAGCGCAGGTGAAACCTTGCGCGTGATCATCGACGACGGGAAATTCCACGGTGTGATTGCCGCGCAGACGCCGACCGGCTCCTTGACGACGACGAGCCGCCGGTCGTTCGCCATCGTCGGGATCACGTCGCCGTAGACGCGCTTCGCCTCCTCGGCGAACCACTCGACATAGGCGGCGCCGATCGCGATCTCGCCCTTTGCTTCCACGAGCGGCTTGCCCTGCTCGGCCGTGAGGATGCGCGCCAGATCGTCGGCGTTCGCGAGCAGCAAGTCGTTCCACTTGCGCAGGATCGCCGAGCGTTCCTTCGCGGTCTTCGCGCGCCACGCGGGCAGTGCACGGTTCGCTGCATCGATCGCGCGCCTGGTTTCAGCCGCGTGGAACACGGGTGCCGTGCCGACGAGCTCACCGGTCGCCGGATCGACAACAGGCATCGACCCGCCGCCGTCCGCGCCGAGCCATTGGCCGTCGACGTAGCACTGCTGGCGCAGGAGCGAGTCATCCTCGAGGGCGAGGGACGAGCGTTCGATCGTATCGGGTGCCATTGATTTCTGCTCCGCTGGATGAGCCGATGAGTATAGCCGTCAGGTCAGACTGCGCCGCGGCGATCCGCGTTTTGCGCCTCGCTTGTCTTCACGTGCACTCTACCGGCGCCGCGCGAGACCAGCATCACGCCGGCGAGCACGAGCGCGACCCCGATCATCTGCGCCAGGTTGATCGCTTCGCCGAGGATCAGCGCGCCGAAGCCGATCGTGAACATCGGCCCGAGCGCACCTACGAGCGACGCGGTGCTCGCGCCGATGCGGCGAATGGACTCCGCGATCATCCAGGTCGGCAGGACCGTGCAGAACACCGCCATCGCGAACGCGAGCGCGTGCACCGACATCGGCAGGTATAACGCGGATATCGGCTTCGTCAGTACGAATTGCAGCGTGATGAAAACGGTCGACGCGAGCATCGCCCACGAGATGAAGCGCGACGATCCGAGGCGTCCGATGATGCCACCCGCAGCGACGAGATAGATCGCGTAGCCGACCGCGCTGCCGAAGACCAGCGCGCTGCCGAGTGCGATCGCCGCCGGATCGCCGGTGATCCGGACGTCGTGAAAGACCGCGAGCGCAATGCCCGCGTAGGAAAGCGCAAGTGCAGCCGCTGCGCGTCGCGTGACAGGCTGCGCCAGAAAAATGGCCGACAGCACGACGACGATCGTCGGATACAGGAACAGCACCAGTCGCTCGAGCGACGCAGTGACGTATTGAAGACCGAGGAAATCGAGCAGGCTCGACACGTAATAGCCGATGAATCCGAGGCCGATCAAAAGCCTCGCATCGCGCGGCCCGATGCGTTTCGCCCCCCGGGCACGCCCGCTCCACCACGCCATTACCAGGAAGAACGGCGCCGAGTAGACCATGCGCAGCGCCAGCAGCGCGACCGGATCGACCGGCGCCCACCGATACGCGAGCTTGATCAGGATCGCCTTGAACGAAAACCCGAGCACGCCGAGGATGGCGAGCAGCGGCCCCAAGGGGACGACCCCCAAGCTTGCGGCCGCCGCCGCGGCGCTGCCCCCGGCGGGGGAGCTGTTCGCGCCTTGGGACGGCCCGGCGACGCTCACGTCACTCCCAGTCGACGCTGCCCGTCCAGGCGGTGACGAGGATCAGCAGCCCGAACGCGATCCGATACCAGGCGAACGGCACGAAATCGTGCCGGCTCACGTAGCGGATCAGCCAGCGCACGCAGAAGAACGCCGAGATGAAAGCCGCGACGAAGCCGATCGCGAAGCCTTGCAGGTCTTGCGCCGAGAACAGCGCCCGGTTGCGGATGAAGTCGTACGCGCAGGCGGCGAAAAGCGTCGGGATCGCGAGAAAGAACGAGAACTCGGTCGCGGCGGGGCGGGAAAGGCCGAACAGCATGCCGCCGATGATCGTCGCACCCGATCGGGACGTTCCGGGGATCAGCGCGAATGCCTGCGCGCAGCCGATCTTCAGCGCATCGGTCCAGCGCATCGCGTCGACGTGGTCGATGCGGACCGTGGCGGGCGACAGCCGTCGCCGCCGCTCGACCCACAGGATGATCAACGCGCCGACGATGAATGCCAGCGCGACGGGGACCGGCGCGAACAGGTGACGCTTGATCGCGTTCGCGAACAGCAGGCCGAGCACGGCGGCCGGGATGAACGCGACGACCAGGTTCAGCACGAAACGCTGCGCCACTGGATCGTTGCCGAGGCCCGCGACGGCCCCGATAAGCCGTGCCCGGTATTCCCAGCAAACCGCCAGGATCGCACCGGCCTGGATGACGATCTCGAACACTTTTGCGCGCTCGCCGGTATAGCCGAGCAGCGATCCGGCGACGATCAGGTGGCCGGTGGACGAGACGGGAAGGAACTCGGTGAGACCCTCGACGATGCCCAGTATCAGGGCAACCAGAACGGACGGGTGATCCAAAGGCGGCGGTCGGAAGTTTCGGGGCGGGAACGGGCTCGCGATTGTCGCACAGGAAAATGGGGTCAGAGCTGTAACAAATCGGAAAGCCAAATATTTGCCTTTCCGATTTATTACAGCTCTGACCCCATTTACGGACACCGATTGACGGCGTTGCATCCAGGCGCAACCCGGTTTAGCGTACGGGCTCACCGCCGATCGAAAGCGTAGGGGTACCGAATGAATCATGATCTGCACCAGTTGTTCGACGCGGAATCGTCGACATTCACCTACGTGCTCGTCGATCGCCCAACGCGCGAGGCGATCCTTGTCGACTCCGTCGAGCAGCGCTTCGATCGCGATATATCGTTGCTGCGCAGGCTCGGCCTGACGCTGCGCTACGTCGTCGAAACGCATACGCACGCGGATCACGTGACCGCGGCCGGCCGATTGCGCGATACGACGGGCGCGCAGACCGCGGCGCCGTTCAAATGCGGCATTTCATCGGCCGACCTGCAACTGGCGCACGGTGACAAGCTGCACTTCGGCGCGAGCGAAGAGCTGCTCGCCATTCACACGCCGGGCCACACGTCGGGCAGCACGAGCTACCTATGGCGCGGCAACGTGCTGACGGGGGACACGCTGCTGATCGAAGGTTGCGGCCGCACCGATTTCCAGAGCGGCGATGCGGGATCGCTCTATGACAGCGTTCACGAACGACTCTTCGCCCTGCCGGACGACACACGGGTGTGGCCCGCGCACGATTACCGCGGCAACACCGTATCGACGATCGGCCATGAAAAGCGGCACAACCCGCGGCTCACGGGTCGTGACCGTGCGGCATTCATCGAACTGATGGGCAGCCTGAAGTTGCCGCGGCCGAAAATGATGGACGTCGCGGTGCCGGCGAACCGGCTGCTCGGATTGCCCCATGCCGCCTGAGCGTCGCGGACCGGCCGGCGGCACTGTGTAGTCGACGCCTCCCGCCGCGCCTCGTCCTGCGATTCCTACACGGAAGGCGGACCGTCGCGGTCGTTGCGAAGCGCTTCCACTGCGGCTCGCAACGCGGCGACTTCCTCGCGCAGCGCCGCGACCTCTTGTGCCAGTGCCGGCGTGCCGGCCGCGACGACCGAAATGTCCGTCGACGCCCCCGCGCTCGGGACCTCGGCGGCTGTCTGCTCCGGAGCAGGACCTGTCAACAACTGCATCCAGCGCGTCTCGCGCGCCCCCGGTGCGCGGGGCAGCTCGGCCACCAGCGCGCCGCTCTGGCGCTCCGCGAGTTCGTGGAGAAACGCCTCGACCGCCGAGACGTCGGCAAATCGATGCATGCGCTCGGTGTTGATGCGTAGCTCGCCGGCCGTTTGCGCCCCGCGCAGAAACAGCGCTGCCAGGATCGCCACCGATTGGGTCGGTACGCCAAGCGCGCGCTCGACATTGTGCGCATGGCGCATTACGCGGCCACCACTCGTTTCGATTACCATCGAACGCGTCTTCAGCGTGTCGAGCGCTTCCTGGACCTCGGTGTCGGTCAACGCAAGGATCGGCTCGCGGCTCGACTTCTGGTTGCAGCCGGCCACGAGCGCATTGAGCGTCAACGGATACGTATCCGGCACCGTGCGCTGCTTTTCGACGAGGACGCCCAGCACGCGCGCCTCCGCCTGGGAAAGGTCGGGCAATGTCATGATTGAATGGTGGTTCTGGTATACATCGAAGAGAAGGTCCGGAATTCGCCCGGACCCGCAAGGCAGGAACAATGGCCAATACCCCTGAAGTTACCAGCATGGCGCTGTTCTGCGATTTCGAGAACATTGCCCTGGGCGTCCGCGATGCCAGCTACGACAAGTTCGACATCGAGAAGGTGCTCGAACGGCTGCTCCTGAAGGGCAGCATCGTCGTCAAGAAGGCGTACTGCGACTGGGACCGCTACAAGGCGTTCAAGGCGCCGATGCACGAGGCGTCGTTCGAGCTGATCGAGATTCCGCACGTGCGGCAGTCGGGCAAGAACTCGGC
>JALYSS010000026.1 GCA_030854685.1 Pseudomonadota bacterium
GCTGTAAGTATTGCGGTCGTAATACCTGCCTTCATGACGATGTGTAGCCCGCAATACTTACAGCTCTGACCGCGATGTCCCGGGCTACTGCAGCTTGCCATCGACGAGATGCAGCGTGCGATCCGTCTTCGCCGCGACTTCGGCATCGTGCGTGACGATGATGAGCGCCGTGCCGGCGACGCGATTGAGCTCGAGCATCAGGTCGAATACCGCGCTGGCGTTGAGCCGGTCAAGGTTGCCGGTCGGCTCGTCCGCGAGCACGCAGCGAGGTGCGGTCACGAGCGCGCGCGCGAGCGCGACCCGCTGGCGCTCACCTCCCGAAAGCTCCCCGGGCAGATGGCGCACACGATTCGCGAGCCCGACCCGCGCGAGCATTCCATTCGCCTGGTCCCGCGCCTTGCGCTCGTCGAGGCGCCGGATAAGCAGCGGCATCGCGACGTTCTCGAGCGCCGTAAATTCAGGCAGCAGGTGATGAAATTGATAAATGAATCCGAGCGCGCGGTTGCGCAGCGTGCCGCGCGCGGCTTCCGATAGCGTTGCGAGCGGCATCCCTTCGACGCGCACTTCACCGCCGGTTGGCAGATCGAGTCCGCCGAGCAAATGCAGCAGCGTGCTCTTCCCCGAGCCGGATGCGCCGACGATCGCGATCCGCTCGCCGACGGCGACGTCGAGATCGATGCCGAGGAGAACCGGAACGTCGAGCGGGCCGTTGCGATAGGTCTTGCGGAGATCCCGGCAGGCAACGACCGACGTCTCTCCCGACGCAGCCGCCGCGTCGTCATTCATAGCGAAGCGCGTCGGCGGGATTGACGCGTGCCGCGCGAAAACTCGGGTAGATCGTCGCGGCGAGAGCGAGAACGAGCGCGATCACGGCGATGGTCACGACATCCCGGATCTGCAGGTCCGATGGCAGGTCGCTGATGTAGTAGACGCTCTTGTCGAGGAACTGGATGTGGAAAGTGCGCTCGATTGCCGGCAGTACCGTCTCGACGTTGAGCGCCAGCAGAATCCCCCCCACGACACCGATCAACGTGCCGATGAGGCCGATCAGCGCGCCCTGGATAATGAAGATCGCCATGATCGACGACGGCGCCGCGCCGAGCGTGCGGAGGATTGCGATGTCCGCGAGCTTGTCGGTGACTGCCATGACCTGCGCGGAAACGATATTGAAGGCGGCCACCGCGACGATCAGCGTGAGAATGATGAACATCACGCGCTTCTCGATTGCGACCGCACGAAAGAAATTGGCGTGGTTACGCGTCCAGTCGCGTACCTCCGCATCCTCCGGCATCGATGGCTCCAATTGCGCCGCCACCGAAGGCGCCGCGAACATGTCATCGAGCTTGAGCCGAACACCCGTCGCATTGTCGAGGCGGTAAAGCTTCTCCGCGTCCTCGAGGTTGATAAGTCCGAGCCCGCTGTCGAACTCGAACATCCCGACTTCGAAAATGCCGCTCACCTTGAAAGTCTTGAGGCGCGGCAACGCGCCGGCAGGCGTTACGATCCCCTGCGGCGTGATGACGACGACGCTGTCGCCGACCTGTACGCCGAGGGCACGCGCGAGTTCCGACCCGAGCACGATGTTGAAGCTGCCGGGTGTAAGCGAATCGAGTGTGCCGCGACGCATGTGCAGCCCGATGTCCGCGACCTTCGCTTCCCGCGCCGGGTCGATGCCGCGAAGCAGCGCCCCCCGGTTGACGTCGCCCGACGAGAGCATCGCCTGCCCGTTGACGTACGGGGCCGCACCGATGACATGCGGATTCTTTCGCGCGGCCGCCACGACCGCGGCGGGGTCCTTGAGATCCGGGAAGCCCATGATCTCGATGTGCGATGCGACCGAAAGGATCCGGTTTCGCAGCTCCTGCTGAAAGCCGTTCATCACCGACAGCACGACGATCAGCGCCGCCACGCCAAGCGCGATGCCGGCCATCGATATCAGCGCGATGAACGAGATGAACGTGTTGCGCCCGGAGCCCTTGCGGGCGCGTGTGTAGCGCAAGCCGACGGCGAGTTCGTACGGTGACACGAGGAATCAGCGAGACACTGAAGGCTTCGACGCGATGCGCGGATCGCGAATGCGGTACGCTCACCATGCACGGAGGGCTGGAATCATTATCGCATGTCGAAAGCGCTCATCCTGATCGCTCCCGGTTTGCTCGCGCTATCCGCTGAAAAGCTCGCGGCGATGCGATCGCTTGCAACGCTTGCAGTCTATGCCGGCGTGCCCTGTTTCGAACCGCGCGGGATCGCCGCGGCGTTGTTCGCATCGCTCGGCGTGCCGGAAGCCGTACCCATCGGGCCGCTTGCATCGCTCGGTGCCGGGCGCGACACGGGTGACGACTACGTCCTGTGCGCCGACCCGGTTCATCTGGCGGTTGATCGCGATACCGTCGTGCTCGTGCAAACGGTCGACGACCTTTCCGCTAGCGACGCCGACGCGCTCATCCAGATGCTGAATCGCCATTTCGCCGAGGACGACCTGCGCTTCGAAGCCGCGAGGCCGGATGCGTGGTTCGTACGGCGCCGTCAGCCCGCCGACATCGTCACGACGCCGCCCGATGTCGCGCGCGGTCGAAAGCTGTTGGCGAGCATGCCCCGCGGAACGGACGGCGGAAAGTGGAAGCGCTGGCAAAATGAAATTGAAATGCTGCTGCACGAGCACGCCATCAATTCCATCCGCGAAGCGCGCGGCGAGGCCGTCGTGAGCGGTGTCTGGTTTTGGGGTGGCGGACGGCTCGGCGACGTCGGCGCACTGCCCGTGGCCGCCGTCACGGCGTCACCCGGGCGTCTCGGCGACCTCGCGCGCGGCATCGCGCGGCAGGGACACGGCGTTGCGACACCGATGCAAGCCGGCGACGACCTGACGCAAGCGGTGACGCGCGCGGATGCCGTTGGCACCGAGGATCGCGACCTTCCGATCGCCGTGCTGGTCGTTTTGCCTCCCATCACCGAACCTGCGGCGACGTTCGAGTCGTACTGGATGGAGCCCGCGCTCGACCAGCTCGCGCGCCGGCGCGTCGACCCGTTCCACCTCATCGCGGACGGCCATGGCGCAACGGTGACCTGGACTGCGCGTCCGCCGGGATACCGGCAGCGGATTACCGCGCGCATGATGCGCCGGCCGTTCGAAGTTCCCGCATTGCCCGACGCGTGATCGTCCGTCGCCCCATTCCCGATTCGCACCAGGCGTTGCTCGCCACGGGCATCTCGCCGATCCTTGCGCGCATTTACGCGGCGCGCGGCGTTGTCGACGCCGCCGAAGTCGATTGCTCGCTCGCGGCGCTTCCGGATTTCGGCCGCCTGGCGAACATCGATGCAGCAGCCGAACGCCTGGCGCAGGCGATCGACCGGCATGAGCGGATCGTCATCGTCGCCGATTACGATGCGGACGGAGCGACCGCGTGCGCGGTTGGCGTGTGCGGCCTGCGCGCGATGGGCGCGAACGTCGATTTCCTGGTACCGAATCGATTCGAATTCGGCTATGGCCTGACGCCGGAGATCGTCGCGGTCGCGGCGCGCAGCGCTCCGCGCCTGCTCGTCACCGTCGACAACGGCATCGCGAGCGTCGATGGCGTTCGCGCCGCGACCGCGGCGGGCGTCGACGTGCTGATCACCGATCATCATCTGCCGGGTTCCGAGTTGCCCGCACCCGCGATCATCGTCAACCCGAACCAGCCTGGCTGCGCATTCCCGTCGAAGCACATCGCCGGCGTCGGCGTGATGTTCTACGTGCTATGCGCGTTGCGGGCGCATCTGCGCAAGCAGCAAACGTTTGCGCAGCGTGCCGAGCCGAATCTCGCGTCGCTTCTCGACCTCGTAGCACTCGGCACGGTCGCGGATGTCGTGCGGCTCGATCACGTGAACCGAATCCTCGTCGAGCAGGGACTCCGCCGGATCCGCAATGGGCGCGCGCAACCCGGTGTCGCGGCGCTGTTCGCGGTCGCTGGCCGTGACGCGCGCCGGGCGACCGCGAGCGATCTCGGATTTGTCGCCGGGCCGCGACTCAACGCCGCCGGGCGCCTCGCCGACATGTCGCTCGGCATCCGCTGCCTCCTTGCCGAAAGCGCCGCCGAAGCAGAGCCAATGGCGCGCGAACTCGACCGGTTGAACCGCGAGCGTCGCGACATCGAGACAACGATGCAGGAAGAGGCGCTCGCCGAGGTCGAGAAAGCCGCCACGCCCGGCGATATGAATGCCTACACGTTGTGTGCGTATCGCCCCGAGTGGCATCAGGGCGTGATCGGCATCGTCGCGTCGCGTCTCAAGGATCGGTATCACCGGCCGGTCATCGTGTTCGCGCGCACGGGCGAGCATGAATTGAAGGGCTCCGGCCGTTCCATTTCCGGTTTTCATCTGCGCGACGCGCTCGACCTCGTCGCGAAGCGTGCACCCGGCACGATCACCCGCTTCGGTGGACATGCGTTCGCGGCGGGTCTTTCGATCGTCGACGACGCGCTGCCGCGTTTCATCGCCGAATTCGAGGCGATCGCGCGCGAAACGCTGTCGGACGCCGCGCTTCGGCGAACGCATGAAAGCGACGGCGCGCTCTCACCGGGTGAATTGACGCTCGAACTCGGCGCGATGCTGCGCGAGCGCGTATGGGGCCAGGGGTTTCCCGCTCCGGCGTTCGACGACATCTTCGAGGTAACCGATCAGCGCAGCGTCGGCGAAGGCCACGCGAAGCTCACGATCATGCGCGGCAGCGAGCGGTTCATGGCGATCGCCTTTCGCACGCCGGCGATGATGCCGCCGCGAATTCATGCGCTGTTCCGCCCGGAAATCAATCGCTGGAACGGTGTCTCGAACCTCGAACTCGTCATCGACCACTGGTCGCCGGCCACGTGAGTACGCGCTGACGCACTGCAGCAACGCGCACCCGCGTCGGTCGGCAACAAGGATTGCCGCAAAGCGGCATTTTGGTCCACCGGGTGGGTCCGGCGAGCCGCGTCACGACGCGTCCAAGCACATCTGGGTCCGTGCTTCATTCTTTGATAACGTGTTGGTTTTGCTAGGAAAGTGAACCGATGTTGCAAGCACGCATCGGCGCCGGCTTTTGCGTAAGAAATGCCGGTCCGATCCTTGTGCGGTGCAATATGATCCGCTAGATTAGTAAAGTTTGATCGCCGTCAGCCTCTCGCAGCCGGCATCCACCGGAAGGAACACACCGCAATGCGCTTGACCGACAAAGTCTCCATCATCACCGGTTCGGGCCAGGGCATCGGCCGGGCAACGGCCCTCAAGTTCGCGTTCGAAGGCGCGAAGGTCGCCGTGTGCGACATCAACCGCGCGGCCGTCGACGATACCGTCAACGCGATCCTCGAAGCGGGCGGCGAGGCGGCCGGCTACAACGTGGATGTTACCGACAAGGAAAGCATTGCCAGGATGGTCGCCGGCGTGATGGCGAAATGGGGCCGCATCGACACGCTCGTCAACAATGCCGGGATCGTTCAGGATGCGCAATTCAAGAAAATGACCGACGAGCAATTCGAGCGCGTGATCGACGTCAATCTGAAAGGGGTCTATAACTGCACGAAAGCCGTCGTCGACATCATGCTCGAGCAGAATTCCGGCGTGATCCTCAACGCATCGTCGATCGTCGGTCTCTACGGGAATTTCGGGCAGACGAATTACGCGGCGACCAAGTTCGGCGTCATCGGCATGGTCAAGACGTGGGCGCGTGAATTGGGTCGCAAGGGCATCCGCGCGAACGCGATTTGCCCCGGCTTCATCGAGACGCCGCTCCTCTCTTCGATCCCCGACAAGGTCATCAAGATGATGGAAGAGAAGGTGCCGCTCGGCCGCCTCGGCAAGCCGGAAGAAATCGCGAACACCTACGCGTGGCTCGCGTCGGACGAAGCGTCCTACATCAACGGCGCGGTCATCGAGGTTTCGGGGGGCTGCACGATCTAGCGATGCGCCAACGTTTCCCGCGCGACGGCGCGCCGAAATCGGGGTCGGAGATGCGAGACTTCGGGATCAGAGCTGTAAGTATTGGCTGGCATTGACCTATGGCTGAGCCGGCGAACCTGTCCCGCCGATACTTACAGCTCTGACCCCGAAGTCTCCCCAAGAACGAATAGTGTCGGGAAATACATCTCCGACACCGATTTCCGGGAACGCGATGCGGCGGTTTTGTACAGCTAATCCATTCGTCGGGTTGAGCCCCGCGCGCCGCACAGGTAGCATTCGGCATCCCGGTTTGCCCCCACGCCATTTTCGATGCACGTCGCTGCCCTGCTTTCCATGCTGCTTGCGCTCACCGGAGCGCTCGCCACCTCCACCGTCGAGAGCGAAACGATCGGCGGCAATCCCGGACCAGAGCACAACTACGTATGCCCGCACGCCGACGGCAAGCCGGCGCTCGACTGCTATTTCGACGCGGTCCAGCACCTGTACACGATGTGCCGCAACGTGAAGTCGATCGAGGTCATCGAGTTCGGCTACGAGAATTCGCGCGAAGGCGTCAACGCCGCGAAGAGCGAATACTGCCTCGATAAGCAGAAGCAGAACATCGCGGGCCCCTACAAGGCCGCGCTACGCGAGGTCGCCCAGTCGAAGCAGGCCGTCGAAGGCCTGCACGGCCTCCAGGAAACATGGCTTTTGGCAATGACCGAGCTGCAATGGCATGGCGGCGAATCGGACGACAATTACAAGGCACGCGTCGCCAAGCCGTACGAAGAGTTCAACCACCGCATCGACAGCATCCGGACGAGCATCGTGGCGGTGCAGACGAAAACAGCGGCGAAAAAACCGGTGAAAACCGTCGAATCGAAGCCGGGCGCGAAAGTGAAGAAGCGCTGAACGCCCTAGTGCCGGAGACGTGTCCATGAGCGCAGCGGCCGGATTCGCCAATGCGGCCGCTAGCGTGGGGGGACGTCCTGACAGCGCGCCGGATACCGAACTCGCCACGATTTTCGGCGCGGGCGGGACGCTCGCACGCACGCTGCCCGGATTCCGGTTTCGCCCGCAGCAGCTCGAGATGGCGCAGGCCGTCGCGCGCGCGATTACGCTGCGCCAGGCCCTCGTGGCTGAAGCGGGTACCGGCACCGGCAAAACCTTCGCCTATCTCGTTCCGGCGCTGCTCTACGGCGGCAAGGTCATCGTCTCCACCGGCACCAAAACGCTGCAGGATCAGCTCTTCGAGCGCGACCTGCCGTTGATTCGCGATGCGCTCGCCGTACCGATAACCGTCGCGCTGCTGAAGGGTCGCGCGAACTACGTCTGTCATCACCATCTCGAGCGCACGGCACGCGAAGGCAGGTTGCCCTCGCGCAACGACGCGCGCTACTTGCCGAAAATCGTCGCGTTCGCGCGCGCGAGCGAACGGGGCGACCGCTCGGAGCTCGCCAACGTACCCGAAAACGCTGCGATATGGCCGATGGTCACGTCGACGCGGGAGAACTGCCTCGGCAGCAATTGCTCGTTCCATCGCGATTGCTTCGTGATGAAGGCCCGCAAGGACGCGCTCGACGCCGACGTCGTCGTCGTCAATCATCACCTGTTCTTTGCCGATGTGACGCTGCGCGACGAAGGGCTCGCCGAGTTGCTGCCCGCGTGCAATACGGTGATCCTCGACGAGGCGCATCAGCTACCCGATACGGCGACGATGTTTTTCGGCGAACAGACCACGGCGGGGCAACTGGCAGAACTCGCTCGCGACGCCGAGGCGATCGAGCGGACCGAATTGCGCGACGTTCCCGACCTTCCCGACGCGGGTGCCGCAGTCGTTCCCTTGATACGCAGGCTCCGTCTTGCCGCAGGCGAAGGCACCGGCAAGTTCGCGCAACAGGTCATTGCCGAACGCCCCGATTTCGTCGAAGCGCTCGACGCGCTCGCGACGGGACTGGATCGCCTGTCGGGCGAAATGCAGCTCTTCGCCGAGCGCAGCGAGGATGTCGCGGCGCTCGCGCAACGGGCCGAGACCGCGTCCGATTGCGTTACGCGCTGGAAGGCCGGCCTGAGCCATGAAGACTCCGAAGGCGAGCAATGGATTCGCTGGATCGACGTCGGACCGCAGGGTTGGCAACTGAACGCGTCGCCGCTCTCCGTTGCCGATGTGTTCCGACGCCAGGTCGAGCAAACCGGACGCGCATGGATCTTCACGTCCGCAACGCTCGCGGTCGGGCGCGATTTCTCGCATTACACCGAACAGCTGGGCCTTGGCGATGCCGCGACCGGCTGTTGGGACAGCCCGTTCGATTATGCGACGCAGGGCTTGCTTTACGTCCCACGCGGATTGCCTGCGCCGAACAGCGTCGAGCACACGAACGCGGTCGTCGACGCGGCACTGCCGGTGCTGAAGGCGAGCGCCGGACGCGCGTTCCTGCTCTTCACGACATTGCGCGCGCTGAGCGCTGCGCGCGAGCGGCTCGTCGCGCTTTTCGAGCGCGAGGGCCTCGACTACCCGGTGCTGGTGCAGGGAGACGGGTCGAAGACGGAACTGCTGCTGCGCTTCCGCGCGCTCGGCAATGCGGTGCTGCTCGGTAGCGCGAGCTTCTGGGAAGGCGTCGACGTGCCCGGCGATGCGCTGTCGGTCGTCCTGATCGACAAGTTGCCGTTCGCACCGCCCGATGATCCGCTGCTCGCCGCGCGGCTTGCGAAGCTCACCGCCGATGGCGGCAACGCATTCATCCAATGGCAGTTGCCGCAGGCGGCGATCAGCCTGAAGCAGGGCGCCGGTCGGTTGATCCGCACGGAAACCGACCGCGGCGTGCTGATGCTCTGCGATCCGCGCCTCGTCGACAAGCCCTACGGCAAGCGCATCTGGCAGAGCCTCCCGCCGATGCAGCGCACGCGGGAGCTCGACGACGTCATCACGTTTTTCGCGGGAAGCAAGTCGCCCGGGTAGGTACGAACGTGCGTGCCGCGCGCGATGCGAACACCCGTCGCGAAACTACGATGTCACCACACCTTCCACCACGGTTTCCCGACCGCGGCCGCCAGGTAGATGCTTTGCGGGAACGTCTTTTCGAGAATGCCGTGCGCATCGTCCGCGAGCTGCGTGAGGCCAAGCTTCCGGTAGCTCCTCACCATCACATCGAGCGCCTGCTCGTTGGAGGGCGTGCGCGGAAAGTTGACGAGGGCCGATTGCGCGCGGTTGGCCGCCGCGATATACGCATCGCGCGCGTAGTAATACTGCGCAACGTGGACTTCGTATAGGCCGAGTGCATTCGTCAGATAGCGCATCCGCGTCTGCGCATCCTCCGTATAACGGCTTTCCGGGAATTTCTGGACGAGCTCCTTGAACGCCGCGAACGACTCGCGCATCTGCTTCGGATCGCGCTCGGATAGATCGAGCTCGTAGACATAACCGAAGATGCCCTGGTCTTCGCGGAAGTAAACGAGGCCCTTCAGGTAATACGCGTAGTCGACGTTCGGATGGTTCGGGTACGTGCGGATGAAGCGGTCGAGCGCTGCGGTTGCCGCCGCCTGCTCGCTGTTGCGCCAATTCGAAAATGCGCCCTCGAGGATCGCCTGCTGCGCGTAGCGGCCGTACGGATAGCGGGCCTCCAGCGTGTCGAACAGCTTGACCGCTCGCGTATAATTGCCGTCCAGCATCGCCTCGTGAGCGTTCTGGTACAGCTTCTCCGCGTTCCACCCGGCGGTTTCGTCCTTGACGTCGGGAAGCAATCCGCATCCCGCCGCCGTCAGCGCCATCAGCGCAACCAAAAACCACCTCTGCCATTTCGGCCATTGCGACATCGTCATCGGCATCCTTCGTGAGTCCCGCGAATTATAGCCGACGGTCGACGCGCGCCGATGCGCCCGACGCGCACCCGATCGCGCAATGGTTCACGCAATGCGTGCCCGGCGATCTTGCCGGCATGCGCCTGGACCAGGCGCTGGCCCGCATGTTGCCCGAGCACTCGCGCAGCCGGCTCAAGGCGTGGATCGATGCGGGACACGTGACGGTGGACGGTGCCGCGTGGGACGGGAAGCGTCATGTCGTCGGGGGCGAGCGCATCGACGTTGCGGCGCCGGCGCCGACGTCGTCCGTCGCTGACGCCGCGGAGGACATCGCGCTTGGTGTCGTGTTCGAGGACGACGACATCCTTATCGTCGACAAGCCGGCGGGGCTCGTCGTTCATCCGGGCAGCGGCAATCGCGATGGAACGCTGCTGAACGCGTTGCTGCATCACGATGCCGCACTCGCTTCGGTACCGCGAGCAGGCATCGTGCATCGTCTCGACAAGAATACGAGCGGCCTGATGGTCGTCGCCAAAACCATCGAGGCACAGACGGACCTCGTGCGCCAGCTCGCATCGCATGACGTCACGCGCGAATACGTCGCCGTCGCGCGCGGCGACCTCGCCCGCGCCACGGTCATCGATGCACCGATCGGCCGTCATCCGACGCAGCGGACCACGATGGCCGTCGTCGAGCGCGGCAAGCCCGCGCGGACGCACGTCGCCGTGGTCGAGCGCTTCGGCGTCGCAACGCTTTTACGGTGCACGCTCGAAACCGGGCGGACGCACCAGATCCGCGTGCATCTCGCGGCAATTGGCCATCCACTCGTCGGCGATCCGGCGTATGGCGGCAGGCGTGGCGAAAAGTGGGATCCCGGTAGGCACGGAACCGCCGCAGCAGCATTACCTGCCCTTGGCCGCCAGGCGTTGCATGCGACGCGCCTTTCGCTCACGCACCCCGTCATCCGGCGAACGATGACCTGGGATGCGCCGCCGCCTGCCGACTTCGCTCGGCTCATCGAAACGCTGCGACGCCAAATGTAGCGCCGCGCGTCCGATGAACCCGCATTCAACCGCATCGGCGACGCACAGCGATCAGGGGGCGCCCCCGTCGCTTGCGCAACGCTTCCAGGCGATGGGACTCGACTGGATCGTTCCGAAGTGGCCCGCGCCACCCGGTGTGCAGGCGTTCGTGACCACGCGAAACGGGAGCGTGAATAGCGAAGCGTTTCTGCCTGCAGCCCCCGTCTGGCTCGAGCAAGTCCACGGTGCCGACGTGATCGTCACCGACGCGCTGTGCGTACCATCGTGCGAGCGCGCCTCGTCGACGTCGCCGGAGTCCGCCAGTCCGCGGCGTCCACGCGCCGATGCGTCGGTGACGCGGGAACCGAACGTCGTACTGGCCGTTCGCGCCGCCGATTGCCTGCCCGTGCTGTTCGCCGAACGGGGCGGCTCGGTCATTGGCATCGCGCACGCGGGATGGCGCGGTCTTGCCGCCGGTGTGCTCGAGAACACGATCGCCGTGATGAACTGCAGGCCGGCGCGGATTGTCGCGTGGTTCGGACCCGCCATCGGGCGCTCGGCGTTCGAGGTCGGCGCAGATGTGCGCGACGCTTTCCTTCACTCGGACAGCGGTGCCCAAGCGGCCTTCATCGAAGGAAGCCAGGGCAAGTGGTTCGCCGATCTCGAAGCGCTCGCCCGCATGCGGCTTTCGCGCGCGGGCGTCACGTCGACTCACGGTGGCGGCATGTGCACGATGTCCGATCCCGCGCGCTTCTTTTCGTTCCGCCGCGAGCGCGCGACCGGTCGCATGGCCGCTTTCCTGTGGCGCGAGGGCGCACACGCATGACGCTCCTCCATATCGTCATCGCCGCGCTCGCCGGCGGCATTCTCTCCACGATTGCGGCCGCGGTCACGCTCAACGTGCAGGCGACGTGGATTCCGGGTTTCGTCTCGTTCGCCGTCGGCGCGCTGCTCGGCGCCGTATTCCTGGAACTGCTGCCGCATGCACTCGAAAGCGGCAACGCGTCGTCGGTGATGGCGACGGTCCTCGCGGGCCTGCTCGCGTTCTTCCTGCTCGAAAAGCTCGTGCTGTGGCGTCATGCGCACGGACACGCGGCGCACTCGGACTTGCGCCAGGAAACCGAGCACGAGCATGCGCTGCACGCTCACCCCGCCGATGGCGGCCGCTCGGGACTCATGATCCTGATCGGCAACAGCGTGCACAGCTTCTGCGACGGCATCGTCATCGCCGCCGCCTTTCTCGCGGACGACGGGCTCGGTGTCGCGACGACGCTCGCGATCGTCGCGCACGCGGTGCCGCAGCAAGTCGGTGATTTCGCCGTATTGCTGCACTCGGGATTCGCGCGCGGCAAGGCATTTGCCTACAACGTCGCGACCGGGGTTGCGGCCCTCGCCGGTGCGCTCGCTGCTTACGGCGCGCTCGCGCACATGCAGCAGCTCCTGCCCACGGTGCTCGCGATTGCCGCGGCGAGCCTGCTCTACGTGGCGGTCGCCGATCTGATACCAAGCCTGCACCGGCGCCCGGAACCGGTCGAAACGCTCAGGCAGATGCTCTGGATCGGACTCGGCATCGCGATCATCGCGGTCGCGCACTGGCGGCTCGAACCGCGCTAACATGATTGCCGTAACGGGCGCACGTCATTTCCACGCTCGCTTGCCAACGCCAACGTGACCGTTCCCGATCCCGTCCACTCGCCATTCGATATCGAAGCGCTGAACGCGCTGCATGCATCGTTCCAACCGCGCGTCCTGCAGCTCTGGGCGGCGGTTCATGCAGTGGGCAAGCCGAGCGCACCGATTCCGCAAGTGGCAGCAGACACCGGCAACGATCGTCGCTTTGCGTCGTCCGCGTGGAGCAAGCAGCCGTATTTCGCCTGGCTGAAGCACGCGTACCTGCTCTACGCGGAATACCTGACATCGCTCGCGTCGCTCGCGCAACTGCCGCCCGACGAAAAACGACGGCTCGAATTCTCGGTGCGGCAATTCGTCGACGCGATGGCGCCGACGAACTTTCCCGCGACCAATCCGGACGTGCTCGAGCGCGCGATCGCGACCGGCGGCGCCAGCGTGCTGGACGGCTTCCGCAATTTTCTCGCGGATGTCGGCAAGGGCCGCATCACGATGAGCGACGAGTCGGCGTTCGAGGTTGGCCGCAACCTCGCCGTCACGCCCGGAAGCGTCGTGTTCCGCAACGACCTGATCGAGCTGATCCAATATGACGCGACGACATCGCGCGTCGCGAAGCGGCCCCTCCTGGTGGTACCACCGTGCATCAACAAGTACTACATCCTCGATCTGACGCCGGCCAACTCGTTCGTTCGTCACGCGGTCGCGCAAGGCCACACGGTGTTCATGATTTCGTGGCGCAACGTACCTGCGGAACTGGGTCGGCTCACGTGGGACGACTACCTCGAGCAGGGGGTCCTTGCCGCGCTGGCCGCGGTGAAGGCGATCGCCCGCTCGCATGAGGTCAATACGCTCGGCTTTTGCGTCGGCGGAACGCTGCTCGCCTGCGCGCTGGCGGTACTCGGCGCACGCGGCGACAAAACGGCTTCGAGCGTGACGTTCCTCACGACCATGCTCGATTTTGTCGATCCCGGCGAAATCGGCGTGTACGTCACGCGCGAAATGCTGGCGACGCGCGAAACGCAGTTGCTGGCAGGACAGCGCGTGCGCGGCAGCGAACTGGCCGGCGCGTTCGCGAGCCTGCGGGCCAACGACCTCGTCTGGAATTACGTCGTCAGCAATTATCTCGAGGGGCGCAAGCCGCCGGCGTTTGACCTCCTCTACTGGAACGGCGATTCCACCAATCTGGCGGGGCCGATGTACGCGTATTACATTCGCAGCCTGTACCTCGAAAACCGGCTGCGCGAACGCGGCGCGCTGACGATGCTTGGTGAAAGAGTGGAACTTTCGCGCATCACGGCGCCCGCTTATGTGTACGCCTCGCGCGAGGATCACATCGTGCCCTGGCACACCGCGTACCAGACGCTGGCCTTCGTCGGCGGAAAGAAGGTGTTCGTACTCGGCGCGTCGGGCCACATTGCGGGCGTCGTCAACCCGCCCGAAGCGCACAAGCGCAACTACTGGACCCACGCCTCGCTCGAATCAAGCGCGGACGACTGGTTCGCCGGCGCAAGCAGCCACGCCGGGAGCTGGTGGCCGCATTGGTATCGCTGGCTCGAGCACCACCAAGGCGGCGAACGCGCAGCGCCAAAGAAGACCGGCAATGCGGCTTATCCGCAGCTTGCAGCGGCGCCCGGCGACTACGTTCGCGAACGCGTCGGCTGAGGCGCGCGCACGCTACTCGTCGGGAAGCTTGCCGATCCGGATCTCGATCGACGAAAAATAGGCCGCGAGGTTGTCGATGTCGTGCTCCGACAGCGCGGACGCGACCAATGTCATCGCCTCGCTCTTTCGCGCGCCGGACTTGAATGCCTGCAGTTGCGTGACGAGATAGCCTTCGACCTGGCCTGCGATGTTCGGCGCATCGGGGACTTTCGAGAGTCCGTCGATGCCATGACACGCCTGGCACATCTGCGCTTTCGCCCGTCCGGCCCTGGAGTCACCGGCCGCGCGCACGTCGCCCGCGGCGGAGGCCACAACAACGAACCCGACGACGAGGAACGGCGTCAGCGATCGCGTTCGGCGCGGTGAATTCATCGACGCAACGGGTTCGATCGGACCGTGGATGCCGGATCGCACGCCGGAACGCATGGCCCCGATGCACACGGGACCACGCGCTCCATGCGCAATCTCACTTGCCGTCGTAGGTGATGCGATATAGCGCGCCGACGAGATCGTCCGAGACGAGGATCGAGCCGTCGTGCAGTTCCGCGACGTCGACCGGACGGCCAAGGTAGTAGCCGTTGTCGTTCCAGCCTTCGGCAAAGGGCTCCGACTTCCCGGCGACGTGGCCATCCTCCTTCAGGAACGTGACCATCACGCGGGCGCCGACGGGCACCGTCCGATTCCACGAGCCGTGCTGCGTCGAGAAGATCGCGCCGTGATATTTCTGCGGGAACATCGTGCCGGTGTAGAACATCAGCCCGAGATCCGCCGCATGCGCGGCTTGGTCGACTTCCGGGAACACGACGCCGGCGGGCGGCGTGTCGCTCTTGTACTCGTTGGTGCGCGTGTGTCCTCCGCCGTACCAGGGGAAGCCGAAGTCGAGGCCTTTCTTCTCGATGCGGTTCATCTCGCCTGGCGGCTGGTCGTCGCCCATGCCGTCGACCTGGTTGTCGTTGCTCCAGAGGGTCTTGTCCTTCGGGTTGAAGTCCATCCCGACGGGGTTGCGCAGCCCCGTCGCATAGACTTCGCGGTTCTTGCCGTCGCGGTCCATCCGGATGATCCCCATCATGCCGGTCTTGTGATAGAGGTCGAGCTTGTCCTTGGGGGGAACGTTGTACGGCTGGCCGAGCTGGATATAGAGCTTGTTGTCAGGCCCGATCCGGCAGGGGCGCGCGGTGTGGTTGTAGCTCTCCTCCTCCTTCGGAATCAGCTCGCCTTCCGGGACGATCGCGTTCGGCACGACATCCGGGCTCTCGTAGAAGAATTCCGCCGCCGGATACTCGACGACGCGGTTCTGCTCGACGATGTACAGGAACCCGTCCTTCGAGAAGCACGGGCC
>JALYSS010000042.1 GCA_030854685.1 Pseudomonadota bacterium
TCGCAGGCGACGGTGGGTCCGTCCGATCTGATCGCGGTCGAGAACAGGCTCTCGACGCGCATTGCAGCCGTGGATGTGAAGCTCGAGACAGTCAGAAATGAGCTGAATACGAAAATCGATACCGTGAGTAACGAGCTCAGGCTCGAGCTCGGAGGGAAGATCGACCGACTTGCGGCAACCGTCGATACGCAGAAATGGATGTCCGGCTTCATCGTGGTGCTGAATATCAGCATGCTCGTGCGGCTACTGATCATTCGTTGACGCGTCCGCAAAGCCGCTGGCTCGCAGCGCTCGCCAGATTTGGCCGCCGCTGGCTCGCAGCGCTCGCCAGATTTGGCCGCATCTCACCGACACGGCGCGCCGTCGGCTACTTCGCCGCCGATACCATGTAATCGACGGCGGCCTTGACCTGCGCGTCAGTGAGCGATGCGTTGCCGCCGCGCGGCGGCATCGCGTTGAGGCCGTTGATCGCGGCCTTGTGCAACGTTTCGATTCCCGTGGCGATGCGCGGCGCCCACGCGGCCTTGTCACCAAGCTTCGGTGAGCCCGCGAGCCCCGTCGCGTGGCAGACATGGCAGGTTTCGTCGTAGACCGCCTTGCCGTTGGCCACGCCGGCACTGGCGGTGGTCGTTGGGGACGCGGTTGCCGCGGGCGTCGCTGCCACAGCCGTCGCAGCGATTGCGGTTGCGACGGGAGCAGCGCTCGCGGTTGCAGTCGACGGTGCCGGTGACGCCGCGGCAACCGGAGCCGTTGCGAGTGCGGCGGACGCAGTAGCCGTCGGCGCCGGCTCTTTCCAACCGGCACCCGCCTGGTCGGCGAGATAGACGACTGCGCGATGCACCTCGTCGTCGGTCAGATCGGTGCTGCCACCCTTCGGGGGCATGACGCCCGTCTTGCCCTGGTAGCCGCCGATGGCATGCGCGACGAGCGTCTTCTCGCCTTCCGCGATCCGTGGTCCCCACGCCGTCTTGTCACCGGCCTTCGGTGCGCCCGCCACGCCGGTTTCGTGGCACGTCTTGCACACCTGCGCGAAAACCTGCTCGCCGCTGAGGCTGCCGTGCGGCGCCGATGCTTCGGCCATGACGATCGTGCCGACCGGCTTGATCCGCTCGAGGACGTGCTGTTCGTCTTCATGCGCGTCGCGACCGGTGCTCGTGAACAGTTGCGACAGCAGTCCGATGACCGTGATCGGCACGAGGAACGCGAGCACGACGACGATGATGAGTTGCTTCGGGGTCTTGATCGGTGAGGAGTGCGGGTCGTGTTCCGTCATGGTCGCGATCGACAGTGGGGAAGCCGCGCGAACGTCAGGCGGCGGGCAAGCGCGACATTATATCGACGACACCCACGACGCACGATCGACCGTGGATCTCCTGAAGCCGCGCGCGGCTATAATTCGTGCACGACGCGCCCGTAGCTCAGTTGGATAGAGTATTGGTTTCCGAAGCCAAGGGTCACAGGTTCGAATCCTGTCGGGCGCGCCACGGCTCACCTGGACTACGAGTGGAAGAGGCTACGTATTGCCAGATACGCATATTCGTAATACCATGATGGCATGAAAACCGTTACCGTAAAGTTGCCTGCGCCGCTGGCGGCATGGCTTTCGCGACGTGCGCGCGAACTGGGTCGTCCCCAATCCGATCTCGTACGGGAGGCGCTTCAGCGCTCAAGCGAAGGCACAAGCGGCGTGAGTTGCCACGATCTGTTTGCCGACGTGTGTGGCGTCATCAATGGCCCGAAGGATCTTTCGACCAATCCAAAGCACATGGCCGGTTTTGGTGAATGACTCGGATCGTCGTTGACACCGGCCCGCTAGTCGCCTATTTCAATCGCGGCGATCGATGGCATCGATGGGCGTCGGATCAGATGGCCGCTCTCAATCCACCGCTCGTGACGTGCGAACCAGTGCTCACCGAGGCATGTTTTCTGATTCAGAGGGCGGGCGGGAAACCCGTGGATCTGATCCGCAAGATTGCGCAGCGGAGCCTCATTATTGGGATCGATCTCCAGGAGGACGCGTCCGGCATAGAGTCGCTGATGCAACGGTACGTGGACACCCCCATGTCTTTCGCCGATGCGTGTCTGGTTCGGCTTACCGAGCGAATTTCGGGCTGCCGATTGTTTACGCTGGATAGCGACTTCGAGCATTACCGCCGCAACGGCCGGCACGTCATTCCGCTCCTGCGCCCAGCCTGACGCCACGTACGCGAATTCGGAATCGCTATTGACCCTGCCACGGCGAAATTGTTCGGCAATGGCCTTCGCCTGTTGCACCGTCATCCTCCTGGATCGCAAGTCTTGATTCATGCATCAATCAGCGGAACCAGCTCGGACCAGTGCCTGGATTCATCCTGTCGGGCGCGCCATCGCTGCCCCGGCCTTGGAAGTCTCGTGGGGCCTTCGCATTTCGACATTCGCCCGCGCATGCGCGTTGGCCACGAACCGGGATCGATTCCATGCACCCGGCCCATCACTGAAGATTGCACATCCATGTCGTCACGCGCATTTGCATTTCTCATCGTCCTCATGCTCTCCGCGTTCGCGACTGTCGCGAGCCATGCCGAGGACACCGCCGTCCCTAACGACGATCCGAAAGCGCGGAAAATCGTCGAGGACGCCGATCGCATACGCTTTCCCTCCGAAGGCTTTCAGGTCGACGTTGCGATTGTCACGACGGGCAGGGACGACAATCCCGACGAGCGCAAGTACCGCGTGCTGTCCAAGGGCAACGAGAACACCGTCGTCATGGTGACGGCGCCTGCATCGGAGCGCGGCCAGATCCTGCTCATGCGGGGCCACGACCTGTGGATATTCCTTCCGAACCTCTCGCAGCCGGTCCGCCTGTCCTTGTCGCAGCGGCTTACGGGCCAGGTGGCGAACGGTGACCTTGCGCGCGCGAATTTCGCGGGCGACTACAACCCGAAGCTGTTGCGCACCGAAACGATCGACGGCGACAAATACAACGTGCTCGAGCTGACCGCCGTCGACCGCAGCGTGACCTATCAGCGCGTCCTGTATTGGGTGCGGGAGTCGAACTCGGCACCCTACAAGGCCGAGTTCTACTCGGTATCGAACCGGCTGCTCAAGACCTGCATGTACGGGAAATTCGAGAAGATGCTGGGCAAGCTGCGACCGACGCGGCTCGTCATGGAAGACGCGTTGCACGTTGGGGAGCACTCGGTGCTCGACTATAGCGACATGAAGCTGCGCGACCTGCCGGACAAGGTCTTTACAAAGGACTATCTGAAGAAGCTCGAGTGATCC
>JALYSS010000066.1 GCA_030854685.1 Pseudomonadota bacterium
TCACGACGCCCATGTCGTGCTCGATCAGCACAATCGTCGTTCCGTATTGCTCGTTGACGTCCAGCACGAAACGGCACATGTCCTGTTTTTCCTCGACGTTCATGCCGGCCATCGGCTCGTCGAGCAGCAGCAGCGTAGGCTCCGCAGCCAACGCGCGGGCCAACTCGACACGCTTCTGCAATCCGTACGGCAGGCGACCGACCGGCGTCCTGCGGATGTGCTGGATTTCGAGGAAGTCGATGATCTCCTCGACCTTCGCGCGGTTAGCGAGCTCCTCGCGGCGCGCGCGCCCGAACCAGATCGCCTGCTCGAGGAAGCTTGCGTGCATCTTCAGGTTGCGCCCGGTCATGATGTTGTCGAGCGCGCTCATGCCCTTGAAGAGCGCGATGTTCTGGAACGTGCGCGCGATGCCGGCGGCCGCAGCGGCGTGCGAATTCATCCCGTGCCGTGGCTGCCCGCGATACGTGATCGTCCCGTGCTGCGGCCGGTAGACGCCGTTGATGACGTTCAGCATCGAGCTCTTGCCGGCGCCGTTGGGTCCGATGATCGCCCGCACCTCGTGCTCGCGCACGTCGAACGTGATGTCCGCCAATGCCTTCACCCCGCCGAACGAGAGCGAGATGTGCTCGAGCGACAGGATGACGTCTCCGATGCGGCGCGCGGGCGTCGGCATCGGTTCGCCGTCAGGCGGCCTCAGGCATTGCCGCGGGCTGCACCTTCGCGTCTTCGATGCGCAGGTCAGCGGCGACGAGCCCTGCGCGGCCGTCTTCGAATTTCACAACCGTCTCGACGTGCTGGACCGTGCGGCCCGCGTAAAGCGCGTCGATCAGCACCCCGTACTTTTCGGCGATGAATCCCCGCCGCACCTTGCGCGTGCGTGTCAGCTCGTCGTCGTCGGGGTCGAGCTCCTTGTGCAGGATCAGGAAGCGGCGCAGCTGCGAATCGGCGAGACCGGGCTCGCTCGCAAGTTCCATGTTCGCTTTCTCGACGCAGCCGCGGATCAGTTCGTATACCTCGGGCTTGGCGGCGAGATCGGTGTAGCCCGAATACGCAATCCCACGCCGCTCCGCCCAGTTGCCGACCGAGCCCATGTCGATGTTGATGAACGCGCACACGTGATCGCGCCCGGCGCCGAACGCCACCGCTTCCTTGACGTGAGGGAAGAACTTGAGCTTGTTCTCGATGTAATTGGGCGCGAATATCGCACCGGTGGCGAGCTTGCCGACGTCCTTCGCGCGGTCGATGATCTTCAATTGTCCACCGGTGTCGATGAATCCCGCGTCGCCGGTGTGGAAGTAACCCTGCGCATCGATCGATTCGGCGGTCGCATCGGGCCGCTTGTAGTATTCTTTCAGCAGCATCGGTCCGCGCACCAGCACCTCGCCGTTGTCGGCGATCGTCAGCTCGACGCCGGGTGCCGCCTCGCCGACGGTGTCGAACTGCACGCCGCGGTCCGGCTGCAGACAGACGTAGGCGCAGGTTTCGGTCGAGCCGTAAAGTTGCTTCAGATTGATGCCGATCGAGCGGTAGAACCGGAAGAGGTCCGGCCCGATCGCAGCCCCCGCCGTGTAGGCGACACGGATGCGCGACATGCCGAGCACGTTTCGCAGCGGACCGTAGATCAGCAGCGCGCCGATCGCGTATTGCAGCCGGTTCGCCAGTCCCACGTCCTTGCCGTCGAGGATCTCGGCGCCGCAGCGGCGCGCGACGCCGGTGAAATGCGCGAACAACCAGCGCTTGACGCGACCGGCATCCTCCATGCGGATCATCACCTGCGTCAGCAGGTTCTCGAACACACGTGGTGGCGCGAAATAGTACGTCGGTCCGATCTCGCGCAGGTCGGTCATCACCGTGTCGCCCGATTCGGGACAGTTGATCGTGAATCCGACGTATAGCCATTGCGCGAACGAGAACAGATGATCGCCGACCCAGGCCATCGGCAGGTACGAGAGGATGCTGTCGTCCGGATGAAGGCGATCGAATTCGGCGCTGCCTTGCGCCGCGGCGATGAATGCGGCGTGCGTTTGCCGCACGCCTTTCGGCTTGCCGGTCGTACCCGACGTGTAGAGCATTCCGGACACATCGTCCGTCCGGCCCGATGCCACCTGCTGGTCGAAAAAGCCCGGATGCGCACGGTCGAATTCTCGGCCTCTTTCCTGCAACCGCTCGAAGCTCGTCATGCCTTCGTAATTGCGGAGCCCGCGCGGATCGTCGTAATAGATGTGACCGAGCGTCGGCACGGAGGGTTTGGCCTCGAGCAGCTTGTCGATCTGCTCCTGGTCCTCGACGAGCGCGTAGTCGATTTCCGCGTCGTTCAGCACGAAGACGAACTCGGCGGCCGGTGCGTCCTGGTACATCGGCACCGGAATCCCGCCGAGCGCCTGCGCCGCGATCATCGCCCAGTAGAGCCGCGGGCGGTTGTCGCCCACGATCGCGAGATGCATGCCGCGCCCGAACCCTTCGGCCGCGAGGCCGCAGGCGAGCGCGCGCACTTCGGCGGCGACCTCGCGCCACGTCCACGTCTGCCAGATGCCTAGGTCCTTCTCGCGCGTCGCCGGATGACTCGGGCGCACGCGGGCATGGTGCAGCAGGAGCCGCGGAAAGGTGTCCGTCGTCGCATCCATCGGTCGGTCCTCGAGTCCCTGCCGCGGGCGGCTATGTTATCGTGCTATGCGAAACCTTGCGCAATGAACGTTACCGGCCGTCGCGGCCGTGACGCCCCGTCCAAACACCAGCCGGCGAGCCGAAGTCGGTATGGGGGCTGGGGGAACGTCCGGGTCGCAACTCCGGCCACCGCGGCGAGTCCAATCAGCTGGACATCGGCGCTCCCCGGGCTGGACGATAATCGTCGCTGCGGCGGTTGGCAGCCCTGTCATCACCCCTAAACCACGACGTGGAGACAATAATGGAAAGACGACACTTCATGATGCAGTCGGCTGGCGTGTTCGCGACGGCCCTGCTGGTAGGCTCCGCGGGCCTCACCGGTTGTACGACGACGCCGCCGGCACGTGCCGAAGGCGGTTCCCCGGTGAGCAAGCGAGAGAAGATCAACGGCGAGGTCGACGCCGCGTTGTCTCGACTGTATTCGACCGTGCGCGGTTCGCGCGAGCTGGTGATGCGCGCGAGGGGCGTCCTGGTCTTCCCCGAAGTGCTCAACGCCGGCTTCGTCGTGGGCGGCTCGTACGGCGAAGGGTCGCTGCGCGTCGGCAACCGCACCTCCGGCTACTACCAGATCGGCTCCGTTTCCGTCGGCTGGCAGGCCGGCGCACAGTCCAAGGCACTGATTCTCGCGTTCATGACGCAGGACGCTCTCGACAAATTCCGCAGTAGCCAGGGCTGGGCAGTGGGCGCGGACGCGTCGGTGGCGTTGGCGACGATGGGCGCGAACGGCGTGCTCGACACCAATACCGCGCAGCAACCGATCGTCGGCTTCGTCGTGACCAATGCCGGGCTGATGGCGGGCCTTACGCTGCAGGGCACCAAGATTTCGAAGCTCGACATCTGACGCCCGCCGGTTCGGGTGTCACGCCGGGCCATGCGCGATCAGCGCGCCCTCGGCGCGTTCATCACGATGCCCCGGCGGCCCGTTCCCGCGCGATCCACGCGTCGATGCGCCGCTCGAGCACGTCGAGGGGCAGCGCGCCGTCGTCGATCAATGCGTTATGGAAGCGCCCGAGGTCGAAGCGATCGCCGAGCGCGTTCCAATCGCCTTTCCCATCCGGCTTGGGCACACCGGCATTCGCCCATCAGTCGTACCGGAAGAAACCGCGCCCGGTCTTGCGCCCGAGATACCCTGCGGCGACCATCTCCTTTAGGAGCGGCGCCGGCCGATACTTCGGATCGTTGAAGTCGCTGTAGAAGACGTTCATCACCGCCAGCATCACGTCGAGGCCGATCATGTCCGCGAGCGCCAGCGGCCCGATCGGATGATTGCAGCCGAGCCGCATGCCGCTGTCGATATCC